>JAVEWB010000023.1:0-15552 GCA_034004765.1 Anaerolineae bacterium | reverse complement strand
TGGAACTCTTTGGCGACGCATCTCCCATTGGTAAGCAAGTTACGGTAGGCAGCTCCGTTCGTTTCACGGTCATAGGCGTGATGGCCGAGCACGGAAGCGTGGGAGGCACGGATTACGACAGCCGGATCTATGTTCCCATCAGGGTGGTTTTCAAGCGCTTCAACTTTGCCCGCTTTGGTGGAGACGCTGTGCGGATGATCTACGTTTCGGCTGCGAGTTCGGAAGTGATGAATGACGTGATGGCCCAGATTACGGAGCTGTTGGTCGAGCGTCACGAGGTGGATCCGGCATCGCCCGATTTCAGTATGATGACGCAGTCTTCAATTATCGACACGCAGGCGTCCACGACTGAGACTTTCCGCAGTCTTCTGGCGTGGGTGGCCGGTGTATCCCTGGTCGTCGGGGGCATCGGCATCATGAACATCATGTTAGTGAGTGTCACCGAACGTACGCGTGAGATTGGTCTGCGCCAGGCCTTGGGGGCGCGGCCGTGGGACGTGCAGCGCCAGTTCCTTCTTGAAGCGGTGATCTTGAGCTTGGCAGGTGGACTCCTGGGCGTGTTGGGGGGCATAGGAGGCATCTATCTTTCCAATACCGTAGGGGGCATGCGGGCTGAGTTGGTGCCGGCTTCTATTCCCCTTGCTTTTGGCGCTTCGGCCGCGATTGGCAT
This sequence comes from Anaerolineae bacterium, assembly GCA_034004765.1. GTDB lineage: Bacteria > Chloroflexota > Anaerolineae > B4-G1 > SLSP01 > JAVEWB01. Next base: position 14,882 of record JAVEWB010000023.1, on the reverse strand, counting down.
CTTCTTCGGGTATTACCCGGCGACTAAGGCCGCGCAGTTGGATCCTATCGAAGCGCTGCGCCACGAGTAGCAGAGAAAATTCTGAGGGTACGAAAGGATCAGGTTTGATGAAGCGGGTTCAGAAATTTATGCTCATTTTGACTGTGTTGGTGCTGGTGTCGGTTGTCCTTCTGGCATCCGGGTGCAGCCAGGGGGGCGCGGCCACAGCAGGGGGAGATGCTGCCTCCGGTGCGTCGGCATCCGGGGATGCTTCTCTCCCCGAGATGGATGACTCCACCGTGCTTGCGTTGGGAACTCTGCTTTTGGAGGAGACAGAGAATGCCGTGACGCCTGAGCAGGCGGCTGCCCTGCTGCCCCTTTGGCAGGCGATCCGCGGTGGCGGCTTGCAGGGCAATGCAGAGACGGAAGCGGTCCTGAAGCAGATCAAAGCACAGATGACGGCAGAGCAGCTCGGTGCGATCGATGCGATGGAGCTTACGGCTGAGGATATGAGCACCTGGATGGAAGAATCCGGGATGGACATGGAGGCTCCGGGGCCGATGGGCACACCGGGGGCCATGCCGGGGGGCACGCCAGGAGTTGTGCCTGAAGGTGGACGCGGCGGTGGCCAGGGGGCCATGCCAGAGGGTACACCCAGGGCCAGGCCCGGCGGTGGTGGCCCCGGTGGTGGTCAGGGAGCTATGCCGGAGGGCACGCCGGGAGCCATGTCGGGTGGTGGCAGACCCGGTGGAGCCGGTGGACCTGCTGGTGGCGGTGCAGGGGGCGCCGGAATGCTGATATGGCCATTGGTTGAGCTGCTGACCCAGCGCGCCGCTGAGTAAAAAAGGCTTGTGGTGTTGATGGCTGTGGCGCGAAGTGCCACAGCCATCAACACTTTTACCTTGGTGCATAAATGTTGAGACCTGCGGATGTTCTAAAACCGAACGTGTGATTTATTCGGGGATATAGCGAGGATACGTGTGTTGGGCGTTCTCCGCCACGCCCAAATCGATTTCTACCGTCAAGAAAGGCTGCTCCGGCGAGGTCATGCCCAGAACCCGGCCTTCTTCCGGCTCGATGATCCAGCCGCTCCCGCTCCAGGGGAGCACGCCTGTGGCATCGTGACCTCGATTGGAGGAGAGACAGAAGGCCCCCGACATGACGGCGGCGGTGCGGCCGCCGGCAATCCACTTGTCGGTCGATAACCCGCCGGGGGTGGCCCGCGGGCAGAGCAGCAGGTGTAGCCCCTGTTGGGCATACGCCCGGGCGTGCTCGCCGAACCACAGTTCGGAGCAGATGAGGAAGCCCGCTGTGCTTTTGCCTATCTGGAACGGGATGAACTCCCGTTCGCCCCGTTCATACCACGAGGCCTCCCAGAATCCGGCTTCATCGGGCAGGTAGTATTTTGTGTGCTTGCCGCGACAGCCGGCGTCAGGGCTCCAGATGAACCCCTCGTTGAAACGCCGGCCCTGCCGGATCACCGGGCGCGATCCGGTCACGGCTGCCGGGGCCAGATCGGCGAAGCGGGACACCCAGCGGTCGTGCGCTTCCACGGAGGCCTGCCATATCGCTGCGTCCACCTGCCGCGTCTGAGCGATCCAGGGGTAGAACGGCATTTCCGGCAGCAGTACGAGATCGCTCTTCTCTGCCTGCACATGCGTGACCAGCGCCTGCCACTCCTCTTCCAGCACCGCGGGTGTATTGCTCAGTTCGCAGACTGTGACTTTCATATCTACACGTCCTCGTTGAGCTGCCGTGCGAGATAGGCTTCCAGATCCGGCTTCTTGGGATTCATGAGCATCGTCTCCAGCCACGCCTGCCGCTCGTAGCACATCACGCGCAGATCCCACACGCAGGCGGCGATGCCGGTGGGCGTGGCGTAAACCAGTTCCCCTGGCTTGTCGGCCGGCGAGATGTAGACGTGATGGTGCAGCTCATTTTCATTGGCCCAGTAATCCAGGAAGACGAAGTTCGCCCCTCGGCCATCGTTGATACCGAGATAGCCGACGCCGTACCCTTCTTGCAGCGCCGTCGGATCGATGAGGTGGGAGTACACTATTGCTTTGGCCGCGTCGATCAGCTCCGGCCTGGGCGCGCAGCGTTGATAGGCGATCCCGTACACCTTCAGCCGCCATCCGGCTCGCTCCCAGAGTTCCAGGAATCGGATGGGCCGCGGATAATAGGGCTCCTGAAGCGTAAACATGGGCACGTTCCTCCCTTGTGTTCAGGTTGACTCCGTCAGTATACCGCGTTCGGCCTTGCTGCCAACCTGGGGGAGTGTTGAGTTAGGAGTGAGGAATTAGGAGGAAGGATAATCGTTTGACTTGCTCTCCGGCGCTGGTATAGTGTTCCCTTACCATTCGAGAGGGGGAAGAGAGATGAAGCGCCTTAGCGAGCTTTTCATGCGACCAGCGACCCGTGCTTTCATGCAGGAGGCGCGCCGCACGCCCGGCTTTTCGTGGATTGACCGGCTGCACGGCTACATCTACGCGCGCTGGACCTATCTGTACATCAGCATGGGGATAGGGGAGCACCCGGTAGTACGGACGCTGGGCCCAGTTAGAGAGTGGATCAAGCAGCGGTTCCTGTCTTTTGTCACCTCCGAAACGCCGCGACAGGCTTCTGCAACAGAGTCCACGGCTACGTTTGCGGATGGTTATCATGGCAAAGTGCTATCACTGGAAGCCGCCACGCAATTGGTGACGATCAACCAGGAGATCTCGTTGCCCAATCTGGAGCAGGTCATCCCTTACGTCCGGGCCCGCGACTTGATCCTCGAGAACCCCGATCACATCGTGGTGCTGGATTGTCCCTGCCGCATGGCACGGGAGCATCCCTGTCTTCCCCTCGATGTCTGTCTGATCATCGGTGAACCTTTTGCCAGCCTGGTGATCGAGCATCACCCCAACCATGCCCGCTGGATCACCTCCGGCGAGGCGGTGGAGATCCTCCGGGCGGAGGAGGGGCGGGGCCACCTGCACCATGCATTCTTCAAAGATGCGATGCTGGGCCGCTTCTACGCGATTTGCAACTGCTGCACTTGCTGCTGCGGGGCGCTGCAGGCCCAGCGGAATGGCACGCCCATGTTGGCCTCCTCGGGGTATGTCTGTCAGGTCATGACGGAAGCCTGCGTCGGCTGCGGACGCTGCGAGAAACTGTGTCCCTTCGATGCGATTGCGGTAGGGGAGGAGCCTCACGTGGCCCGCGTGGATCCGGCGCGCTGTATGGGATGTGGGCTCTGCGTCACACACTGCCCGAAAGAGGCACTTTCATTGGAGCGAGATCTGGAAAAGGCTGCGCCACTGGAAATCCACGCGTTGATGGCAGCAACCCTGGAGCAGGGCTAATCACGAATTGAACACGATTCGTGTATTCGTGCCTATTCGTGGCCGGCTTGATAGCGGCTAGACTTCTCCATCTAGCCAGGCGCGTGCTGCCGCTTTGTCCTGCTGTATCTGCGCGATGAGCGCCTCCGCAGAATTGAAGCGTCTCTCCGGACGCAGGCGGGCCAGGAACTCCAGCCTGAGCGTCGCGCCGTAGATCTCTTCGGAGAAGTCTAAGAGGTGCGCCTCGATGGTGGTCTCGCTGTGGTCGAACGTGGGGCGCGTGCCGATGTTGGTCACCGCGCCGAGCTGACGTTGGATGCCGGGAGCGCTCTCGCCTGTGGGCACTCCGGCATTTTCTGTATTCAGGTAAGCCCGGCAAACGTAGATGCCATTGGCGGGAACCAGCCGTTCCGGAGCAACTTCTAAGTTGGCTGTAGGAAAGCCCAAGATCCGGCCACGTTTTTCGCCGTGGACGATGGTGCCAATGACGGTGTAGGGGCGGCCCAGCAGTGTGTTGGCTTTGGCGAGATCGCCGTTCAACAGCAACTCGCGGATGCGGGAGCTGCGCACCGGCTCGCCTTCCAGCAGGAACGGTGACACGGTGTAGACCTCGAAGCCCCTGGCCGCGCCAATCTCGCGGAGCCTGACGGCTGTGCCTTCTCGATGACGACCGATGGTGAAATCCGGCCCGATCCACAGCCCTTTCAGCCCCAGGTGCTGCAGTAAGTGCGTGGCAAATGCCTCGGCGGACTGTGCGGCTGTCTCTCGATCAAAGGGGATCACGACGACCCCATCAGGTTCCATCTCCGCAAACCACTCCAGCCGCTCTTCCAGCGATGAGAGCAGGCGTTGTGTTTCCGGGTTGAAAAGCAGGCGGGGCAGCGGGTCGAAGGTAAGCACCACGGCTTGCATTCCGGCGTCGTGCGCGCTGCGGATCAGCATTTGAATCAGCGCCTGATGCCCGCGATGGACGCCATCGAAAGAACCGATGGTCAGCCCGGTCGGCCCCAGCAGGGCCAGATGCTCAAGTCCGCGCGCGATCCACATGCTGGACTGACTAGGCCTCCGTCAGCACCATGCTGGGCCGCCACTGCCGTTCTTCGAGCGGGATGAGGATGGCAACCAGATTCCCTTCGGCGTCCCATGCCTGGAGTTCCGGCACAGGGGCCGAGGTCAGGGTAATGGTTTTCCCGTGGCGGATGGCCTGCACCTGTTCCAATGTGAGGATGGCTGCCGGCATAGGCAGCAACACGCCCGGAGAGAGCAGTGCGTCCTCCAGATGGTTTGCCTGCGCCAGATCGTTCAGTGCTTCTAGTGTGTGGCTCGTCTCCAACGTAAAAGGCCCCGCGGCTGTGCGGGTCAGGGCGGCAAGATGCGCGCCACAGCCGAGGATCTGGCCCAGATCGTGGGCCAGGCTGCGGATGTAGGTGCCGGCGGAGCAGGTGATTTCAAGCGTCAGTGTGGGCGGCTCCCAGCGTGTCATGGCTAAGGCGTGGATGGTGATAGGGCGTGCTTCGCGTTCGATCTCTTTGCCCTGGTAGGCCAGCTTGTAGAGCCGTCGTCCATCGACTCGGATGGCGGAGTACATAGGCGGCACCTGGAGCTGCGGTCCCCGGAAAGAGGCCAGGGCGGCTTCGACTTCCGCCTGTGTGGCGGTCACCGGCTGACGATCGATGCAGATACCCTCGGCATCGTAGGTGGTGGTGGTCTCGCCCAGCTTGACGACCGCTCGATAGCCTTTGTCCATGCCGCTGAAGAAGCGGGCCAGCCGGGTTGCCGCGCCGATCATGATCACCAGGACGCCGGTGGCCAAGGGATCGAGCGTGCCGGTGTGCCCGACACGGCGCGTATGGACGAGGTGCCGCACCGCGTCCACCACATCGTGGGAGGTCATGCCTGAGGACTTGTTGATGTTGAGCAGACCGTTCATAAGACCTTCTGATGGCTGAGGCTGTGAGGTGATTCAGGCATGTTCGACCAACGCTTCCCGCAGCAAGGGCAGCACCTGGGCCACGGCAGCCTCCAGGGGCGTGCTGACCGAGCAGCCCGCGGCCTGTCGATGCCCGCCGCCTCCCAAAGCCTGCGCAACGCGGGCGACGTTATAGCCGGGCCGGGCCCGCAGGCTTACCTTTACCGTTTGATCGTGCATCTCCATGAAGCTGGCGACGATCTTGGCTTCTGCTACCCGGCTGAGGAGATTCCCCAGATCGAGATCGTCGTGGTCTTGGATGTCCAATGCCTCTTTGTCTGCCAGCGGCAGGGTCGTCCAGGCAAGGTCTTTCTCCAGTTGCAGCCGGTTCAAAGCGATGCCCCAACCGCGCATCTGCTGGTAGGGGACGGAATCGAGGGTCCTTTGCATCACTCCCAGGTAATCGCCGCCGGCCTCGATGAGTTCACCGACCCACTGCAGCACTTCGGGGGTGGTGGTTTCCGTGCGCAGTCCGCGGGTGTCGGTCAGGATGCCGGCCAGAAGGCAGGTGGCGATTTCATCCTGCACAGGCACCCCCAGGGTTGTCAGGAGCTTATGCATGGGGACGGCAGTAGCCGCTGCCTCTGGCTCGACGATGTTCACATCGCCGAAGTCGGCGTTCGTCTCGTGGTGATCAATGACCAGCAGCGGATAACGCGCGCGCCAGGGCTCTTTGTAGATGCCGCCGGTCCGTTTGAGGTCGCTCATGTCCACGACAACCACCAGGTCGATAGGAGCCTCTTCCGGGATGTCGGTAACGAAGGTTTCTGCGCCGGGCAGATAGGCCAGGTTATCGGGGATGGGGTGAATACAGGCCACCAGGGGCTGCTTCCCCTTCTGCAGGAGCGCCAGGCGTAGGGCTAAAGTGCTGCCAATCGTATCCCCGTCAGGACGGGGATGGGCAATACATAACGGGCGCTCACTCCGCTCCAGTAAGTCCGCTGCCCGGGTCAGTTTCTCCGACGTCACCATGCTCTTGTGGTTCTTCCTTTTGGAGTTGGCTGAGAATTGCTTCGATGTGTGCACCGTGTTCAATTGAGGCATCATAAAGGAACACCAGTTCCGGGAGGTTGCGGAGCCTCAACGTGGGAGCCAGTTGTGCGCGCAGCCAGCCCGAGGCTTTGTCGAGCGCTGCCTGCACCTCTTTTCGCTCTTCCGGTGTGCCGATGAGGCTGTAATAGATCTCCGCCCGGGTTGTGTCCTGATTCACGTCGACATCCGTAACAGTAATAGCGCCGAAGCGTGGATCGTTGCTTTCTTCCAACAGTAATTGCGTGACTTTTCGGTGGATCAGCTCGCTGACCCGCCCGCGATATTTCTTACCCATGGCTTCCCTCTCAATCCATGTCAGGGGCAACGTGGGTTGAAGTACGTTGCCCCTGTGGTTTTTTACTCCTGTGCTTCGCGTTCCATGATGAAGAATTTGAGCACATCGCCGGCTTCCAGGTCTTCGAAGTTTTCTACATTGACACCACATTCGAAGCCTTCATTGACCTCGCGCACATCCTTTTCGTAGCGCTTCAACGAGGCAAGTTTGCCCTCGTGGAGCATGCGCTCGCCCCGCAGGACGCGCATTTTGGCGTTGCGTCGGATTGTGCCCCGTGTGACGAAGCAGCCGGCAATCTTTCCGATTTTGGGAATGCTAAATATCTGGCGTATTTCAGCTTCGCCGATGATTTTCTCCACGTACGTCGGTTCAAGCAGCCCCTTCATCGCCTTCTCGACATCATTGATCAGCTCGTAGATGATCTCGTAGATCTTGATCTCGATGCCTTCCGCTTCCGCAAGGTGCTGTGCGGCGTTGTTGATGTTGACCCTGAAGCCCAACACGATGCCCTGAGAGGCTACGACCAGATTGACGTCCGATTCGTTGATCTCTCCGGCGGCTGCGTGAATCACGTTGAGTTTTACGTCCCCAACACTGAGACGCTTCAGCGAGTTGACAATTGGCTCGATGGACCCTTGCACGTCGGTCTTCAAAAGGACGTTAAGTTCCTTGAGCTGGCCTTCCCGGATCTGCGCTGAGATATCGTCCAGGGATAAGGGACGGCGTTGGGCTGCTTCTTGCCGCTGGACATGAGCTTCTTCCAGGCGCTTTTGTGCAATGGCGCGGGCTGTGCGTTCATCCTGCACGACCTCCAACCGGTCTCCTGCAACAGGTACATCGTGAAGGCCGATGAGTATTGCTGGCGTGCCGGGAGGGGTTGTGCGATGGCGCTTGCCGTTCTCGTCCTCTAAGGCACGGATTTTGCCCCAGGTACTCCCAACCACAACGACATCACCCGTTGCAAGCGTGCCATTCTGGACCAGGATAGAGGCAATGGGGCCACGCCTTTTATCCATGCGCCCTTCCAAGACTGATCCGACAGCAGGTCGGTTCGGATTTGCCTGTACGCCGACATCATCGGCGACCAAGAGGATAGCTTCGAGCAGATCTTCCAGTCCGGTGCCCTTTTTGGCAGAGACGGGGATGACCATGGTATTCCCACCCCACTCATCAGGCACCAACCCGAGGTCCGAAAGCTGCTTCATCACGAACTCCGGACGGGCGTTCGGCTTATCGATTTTATTCAAGGCTACCAGGATGGGCACGTGGGCCGCCTGCGCATGGTTGATCGCTTCGATGGTCTGCGGTTGTGCGCCGTCGTCGGCGGCAACCACCAGGACGGCGATATCGGTGGTATGGGCTCCACGGGCGCGCATGGCGGTGAAAGCTTCGTGGCCTGGTGTATCCAGGAAGGTGATGCGGCGATCATTGTGCTTGACCATATAGGCGCCAATGTGCTGGGTGATGCCGCCGCTTTCCTGGGCCGCTACGTGCGCGTGTCGAATGGCATCCAATAAGGAGGTTTTGCCGTGGTCAACGTGTCCTAATACCGTCACCACTGGCGGACGAGCGCATAGGTCCTCTTTGGCTTCATCGGCAATCAATCGCTGCCAGGAAGAAAGCTCGGATGCTTCTTCTTCCTCGGCCGTGACTTCCGGGTAGGGAGGCTTGGCCTCGAAACTGTATTCAGTAGCGATGATAGCCGCGGTGTCGAAGTCAATTTGCTGATTGATGCTGGCCAGAATCCCATTGCTCATCAGCGTTTTGATGAGTTGGATGGGGCTAACCTCTAGTAAATCCGCCAGTTCGCGGACGGTAATAATCTCTGGTATGATGACTTCTTTGATGCCTTCTGTTTTATTTTCCATAAACTCGCCTCCTTATTCACTGCCCAAGTCTTCGCTGGGGCTTTCACTTTCATCAGACGCCGGCATCAGGGTGGCTGCATATGCGAGCAATGCGTCCGTTGTATCCTGCGTCAGTGTGATGCGCAGGGCCTTGTTTAAAGTCCCTCGTTTGATAGCCTGTTCCCAACATCCTGCTTGCTTACAGAGGTAAGCCCCGCGGCCATTTTGTTTGCCTGTCTCGTCAACTTTTACTTCCCCTGTGGGTGTATGTACTACTCGCACCAACGCCTGTTTGGGGCGTTGGGTATGACAGGCGATACAGGTACGTTCCGGGACATGCCGTTGTTTCACTTTCTGCTGGGCTTTCGCCATCTTCCCCCCAAGAAATAAAAAGGTGCCAGAGGGGTCGTCGTCTGGCACCTTAAGTTGAACCTTATCCTCGCACGAGCGGCAAATGCTACCTTAATACCTTATATGGCATGCATGACCCTACGGATATCAGGTTCTAAACTAAAGGACCCCTCATTCTACAAAGTCGTCCCATATGTCGCCCGGGATGCGGCGTCGTTTGCGCACGACGTACGTTTCTCCCGAATCGTCATCATAAAAAATGGCTTTGGATCGCTTCTTGCTCTTCTTCTTGCCTTTGGAAGTTTCGTCAAGGAGCTCGGTGTCTTCTTCCTCTTCCTCATACACCTGGATGCCAAGGTCAGCCGGAACTTTTAAGAGCTCCTCTCCCTCCATTGGCTCGGGAACAGATCCATCCATCCTTTCTTCTCCTGCTATTACCGGCACTTCTACGAGTGTGTCAATTTCTCCAGGTTCTTCTGGTTGAGCCGCACCTTCGACTGTGGGCTCTTTTTCTGCGGCTGCAACTTCGGCCTCAGCTTCAACACTGACATCAACCGTCATGTCCTTCAGAGAAACTTGTCCCGTATCTTCTTCTAACAGCGCGGGGACTGCTTCAGCTGCTTCTGGTGCTGGCTCGAGGAACGCTTCTTCGAACTCTGCAATACCCTCGCTGTCTGGCCTTGCCTCCTTTAGTGTGAATGGACTGTTTTCAATGGCTTCTTTAATCTCATTCAGCGCTTTTGCCCCAATGCCGTTCAGCATGAGAAGGGCTTCATCGCCAAGAGCAATGCGTTCCATGATCTCGCCAACGTTGTTGATGCCGCCATTCGTGAGATGTCCCAGCACCTTCTCCGAAATGGACAGGCTGGCGAGTGGGATCTGATAGGCTGCTTCGGGAACCCGTTTGAGTGCTTGCTGTTTGGCCGCAAGCTTTTCGACCTCTGCGCGTTTCTGCGCCTCCCGGCGTGCCTTTGTCTGGCGCGATTCCGGCTGTTCCAGCTCCCGCTTTGCAATCAGGCTCTTGCGCACAGCTTCGATCACCGTTTTGGCGAGGGTGCATTCTTCGTCGGTGTACGGATAACGTTCTTCTTCATGGGTCCGTAGAATGGTTGCCAGGCGTGGCATCAGTCCTGCAACCTCTTTCTGGCTCGCCAGCAGCTCTGGGGTCTCATTGACCTGTTCCAGTGCCCACAGTGCGGCCTCGGTCATCCCTTGAATGTCCACCCGCCAGCTTGTCAGTTTGGCCGCCAGTCGGGCATTTTGCCCTGAGCGACCAATGGCCAGCGAGAGCTGATCGTCCAGTACCACAACGGAAGCAGTCTTGCCGCCGGGGTTGGTTTCATCCACCACGACGCTGAGTACTTTGTCCATACTGAGTGCGTTGGCAATGAACTGCACCGGCTCTGCGTTCCACTCGATCACGTCGATGCGTTCTTCGTTCAATTCCTGGGAGATGGTCTGGATGCGGATCCCCCGCATGCCAACACACGCGCCGACCGGATCCAACCCCGGCTGGCGGCTCATCACGGCAATTTTGGAACGAGCGCCTGCTTCACGAGCGATAGCTTTGATTTCTACCTGTCCACTGCGGATCTCCGGGACCTCAAGCTCCAGGAGGCGACGCAGCATGGAGGGGTGGCTCCGTGATACAGTGATTTGCGGGCCCCGAGGTGTCTTGCGCACATCCAGGACATACACCCGGATTTTCTGGTGGATGCGGTAGCGCTCCCCCGGGATCTGCTCGCGCTTGGGCATCGTGGCTTCTTCAGTCCGCTCAAGGTGCAGGGTAATGACCTGTGGCTTGATGGATTGGATGGTGCCAATGATGATTTCGTTTTCCTGGCGGCTGAAACGGTTGAACTGGCTCTCCCGCTCTGCTTCCCTCAAGCGCTGCGTGATCACTTGTTTCGCAGTTTGTGCTGCAATGCGACCAAAATCCTGCGGTGTCACATCAACCATGAGTTGTTCTTCGAGTTCTGCGCTGCTATTGATGCGTTTGGCATTTTGAAGCGCGATTTCAGTCTCGGAATCCTCTACCTCCGCGACCACAGTCTTCTCCAAAAAAATACGAGCCAGGCCGTTATCCATGTTGATCTCGGCTATAAGGTTCTGAGTTGGAGCGACTTTCCAATCTCGGCGGTACGCAGTGACCAGCGCAGCCTGCACAGCCTCAAGGACTACGTCCCGCGGCAGATTGTACTCAGCGCATATTTGACTGAATGCTAACGAAAACTCGCTCTTCATTAATGGTTATTCCTCCACCTATACCATCAAAACTGCTATGTACAAAGAAAAGTGGGGATCTCCCACTTTTCGTTGCTACTATATTCCCCTACCTATGAGGCATTATAACACAAGTGTAGCCTTTATGCAAGGTTTTTCAGACAATAACTTGGGATTGATCTTACATTGACCTTGTGCTATACTTGTGAGTGCCTGACCAAGCGTCAGGTCAGTATAAAGCGAGAAAGGAAATTCAAAGTGGTGTTAAATGAGGATGCACAGTCGTTGCCTCCAGGTATAGCACGTTGCATTGAGAATCTCAAAAATCCTAATCCCCGCCAACGCTCCCAGGCGGCCCTCGAGCTGGGTGAGTTGAAGGCGCTAGAGGCAGTCCCCGCCTTGATCGCGACCTTGAATGATGATGTCAATACGTATGTGCGCAGTGCTGCTGCGGAATCCCTGGGACACCTTGGGGACCCTCGGTCCATTTTTCCCTTGATGGATGCACTGCATGATTCCAGCTCCTTTGTCCGCCGAGCTACGGCGATTGCTCTGGGACAGTTGCAGGCCAAAGAAGCCCAGGTCGCGTTACTCCAGGCTTTGGATGATCCTAACTTCTATGTCCAACGCGCGGTGATCAACGCGATCGGCAAGCTGGGGATTCCTGACTTGGGCAGTGTCCTGCTGCCATTCCTGGACACCGATGACCCACGCATCCGCCGCACGGTGGTGACTGCGCTGCGGCGAATGGGGACACACGATGCTGTGTCACGGATGGTGACGATGTTGGAAGAATACATGCGGGCCCCTGCTCCGCACGATCTGCCTGTGGTGAAGACGTTGATTCTGGCCTTGGGAGACTTTCGGTCTCAGGAAGCGGTCCCGGTGCTGCTGCAGGTTGTGCAGGGCTATGTGGGGGTGCGTTCGCTGGCAGCCTCGGCGCTGGGGCACATTGGGGACCACCGCGCGGGTCCCGTACTGGTTGAAGCTTTGAAAGATCGCAGCGCCAGCCTTCGCCTGGCTGCGCTCAAGGGGCTGGGGCGACTTGGCTACGTCAAAGCTGCGCCGACGATCAGAGAATTTTTCTCTTCCCCGGACCCTCGAATGCGTCGGGTTTCTGCTCTGGCAGCGGGACAGCTTAGGGATCACGAGGCTATCCCTCACCTTCTGGAAATGCTGCATAATGATTCCAGCCCGCTGGTGCGACCGGTGGCAGCAGAGGCGTTGGCCCTGATTGGGGACCCCCAAGTCCTGTCTGAGCTTTTGCCGTTGGTCGAGGATAGCAATGCGTATTTGCGTGCTTCTCTGGGACCTGTCCTCTGTACGTTGGGAACCGGGTCACCGGGGGAGGTGCGGCACGCGTTGGAACTGCTGCAGGAGGACAAGGTGGAGCACGTAGCTGCCGCGGCCCGGCGTTCTCTGGAGCGCCTGGCTGAGATCGAGGCTGCGCCCGAATCGATTCCTGCCTTTTCCAAAGAGTGTATGGAGCCTAAAGGTAAGGAAACGTCCTGGCTGCGTCGTCTGTTTAATATGCATTTGTAATCTTGATGCTGTGAAAGCTGGGTGGACAGATGCTTGTTCGCCCAGCTTTTTTGTACTGTGGCCTGATCAAAAAGTCGGGAACAGGGTCGCCTTCAGTGTTTCCTGTTCCCATATCTCGAGCGTCCATCCTTCTCCTGTGGACGGAGCTAACATACGGACAGGCGCTTCCGGCCCGGTCTGGATCGACCACTCGGCCTTGCGTTCCCCATTTTGCAGAAGGTGCAGTGTCAGCGCTGTCGGTGCCGGTGTATAGACGCCGATGATCAGCCCCTCGCCGGTTCGTTTCAGCGAGGCAGCCAGATCGCGGTTGGCCCAGTTCAAAATATCGATCCCATGGATTGGGTACCACTGTTCTTCCCACGCGATCGTCTCTCCCGCTGGCAGAGTCGCCGTATCCTCAGGGAAGAAGGTGCGATTGTAGCCTCCCCAAAATTCGAAGTAGCGGCTGTTGTCATCGGTATAGACGTTGGATGGGATGTCTCCCAGACAGAAAATCTTGACACCTTGGGGCCCGTTTTGCGGATAGACGCGGACAATTCCTTGATTGCTGGCGGAATCATAGGCTCCGACGGCTCCCCGTGCCTGACTGGCGAAAAGCCCCAGGTAGGCGTGCCATTCCTGATAGGCGCTGAAATCCCGCCCGGCATGGGTAGGCCAATCGATCAGACTCCGTGGCTGCGGCAGCGTGCTATCGTTGGTCGAGTGAACGATCATGGTGTCGGTGGGAACCCAGAACCGCAGAGAGGATGAGGGTGAGTTGTGTCCTGAGAGCGTCAGCATGGCGTTGATCCAGAATTGGAGCGGCTGAGGGCTTGCGGTGGGATTGCTGATGCGTGGAATGATGAAAAGTGTACTGCGGTCTTGCTCCAGGCGCAGGGTGATGGAAACGGTCAACCCTGTGCGATCGTCGGTGTCCCACACACGCACGCCGCGCCAACTATCTCCGGCCAGCAATTCATAACTCCAGGAGCGGTATTCGTTCAGCCCGTGTTCTTCTACCGGGAACGCCCATTCGATGCCGCCGGTGGCAAGCCACCAACCGCGATATCCCCAGTGTGTGGGCTTGATCACGGGATTGGCGTAGGTGAGAAGTTGTCCCGTCGTAAGATCCTCCAGTTGCAGGATGCGCCCCCCCAGTTCTGGAGCCACTGTGACCCGCGTGTAGGCATTCTCCAGGATCACGGCCTGGTAGGTGTGCGGTGTTGGTGCTGTTACTGCATCGAAGTCCAATCCGGGGTAGGGTGCGTAGAGGCTGTCCGGTGCCGAAGGGCGGAGCGCCTGTTCCCAGCCGTAGCTGTTGAGGGTGACCGTTGTCTCCCAGACGGCAGCGGGCTCAGGGGTTAGAGATGGCTTGGCTGATGGTGAAGGGGAAGGAAACGGCGTCTTGGATGTAGTCGCCTCTGAGGGTTCAGTTGTAGGTGGTGTCGCGTCGGGCGATACAGCGAAAGCGTTGGGAGCGGCGGTCGCTGGCTCCGGGGTCGGGGTGGGAGTGCCCTCACTTGTGGGCGTCAAGGCGGTCGTGGGTGTGGAGGAAGGACCGGCTGTCTCTGCAGGTAGCGGGATGATCGGGGGGGAAGGCGACAGCGTCACTTGGGAACAGGCCGGTGAGCTTAGCAGAAGCACCAGTACCAGTGCCAGTGTGCTTGGTTTGGATCTCATCTCAGGATCTCCTTGCAGGAATGTGGGGGAGCAAAGCCCGGCCTGTACACGCAGAGCGGCTTACGAGGCGGGATTATTGTGGTGCATCACGTCTCAGAAGGACCCGCAGTGCAAACTGCGGGAGGACGAGCTGCCGCCGCCAGCGCCAGGGCTCATTGACGAGCCGGTAGAGCCACTCGAACCCGATCCGCTGCACCCAGTCAGGTGCACGCCGGGAGACTCCGGCGATGAAGTCGAAAGCTCCGCCAATGCCGATCCCCACGGCTGCGCCGGTTTTCACTAAATTGCGGGCCAGCCAAAGGTCCTGCTGGGGTGCTCCGTAAGCGACAAAGAGCAGATTGGCTTGTGAGCTGCGGATCAACGCGGTGATGGCTGCTTCCTCTTCCGGTGCGGGCGATCCGGCATAGCATCCGGCAACGGACAGTCCCGGATGGCGTGCTGCCAGGATGGCGGCGGCTTTCTGCGCAACCCCGGGAGCGGCGCCCAGGAAGTAGGGTCGCCAACCGCGTTGGGCAGCTTCTGCCGCCAGTCGGGGTACCAGGTCTGAGCCAGCGACGCGCTCGCGAAGGTGCTGTCCCCGCATGCGCGCCGCCCACAGGACGCCGATGCCGTCCGGGACGCAGAGCGCCGTCTGTTGGAGAGCGGCTCTGAAAGGACTG
>JAVEWB010000329.1:0-3339 GCA_034004765.1 Anaerolineae bacterium | reverse complement strand
TGGGCGGTTTTCGTTACCACGCCGCCCAGAAAACCGCCGTCGCCAGCGAGCGCTACCTGGAAGAAGTGCAGCGCATCCGCTGCACGCAACACGTCGCCAGCAACAGGGGCACGTCTCCCCCAACCCACCGGATCGAGATCGCCACCAGTCTTGTCCCCAACAACGTCAGCGGACAATTGCCCGCAGTCCGCAGCTGGCAAAAACTCGGTTTTGAGGTTGTCAGCATCAACCCTGCCGAGGAAATCCCCCTGCTCGACCAGCATTACCCGGGTGTCCGCTTTATCACCGCAAAACGCCACGGCAAACACCTGGTCGGCAAACCCTGTGTTTTCATCGACGATATCCTTAGCCACTTCCGCACAAGCGCAGCGGATCGTTTCGGGATCGTCAATTCCGACGTATTCCTTTTTGCTGACAAGGATTTCGTCGACTTTATCGGGCAGCACAGCCGGGACGCCCTTGTCTATGGCTCGCGCGTCGAAATCCCGAGATACGGCTCGGCGCTCGGCTATACGTATCACTATGGCTTCGATTATTTCTTCTTCGATCGCGTCCTACTGGATGCCTATCCGGCATCACAGTTCATGCTCGGTATCCCGTGGTGGGACTACTGGGTCCCCTTCCAGGCCGCACAAGCTGGCATACCGATCAAGCGCCTGGACGCCTACGTTGCTTTCCATATTTCCCATCCTGTCAATTATCGCAAGGACGATCTCTACCGTTTCAAGGATCATATTCTCTCTCTGGCCAAGAGCCCGCTCCTGAATGAGGCCATCCGGCGTGTCGAAGTCCGTGCAGGAGACCCGGACGAGGCACTCAAACGTGAAACACAACTCGCCGTACTGGGAGACGTTTTGCTCCACAGTCTGGAATGCAGCAATGTACGTCTGAAATATTCATCCCCGGTGGTTGCGCTTAACACAATCAATCAGGGAGCCGAGCCGGACCGTCCCTATCGTGTCAGCGCCATCGTTTCGACCTATGCCTCCGCAGCGTTCATCGCCGATTGTCTGGACGACCTGCTCAGCCAATCGATTGCGGATGACACGGAGATCATCGTCATTGACGCGGCCTCTCCAGAGAACGAGGCAGAGATCGTGCGCGGCTACCAGGCCAGGCATACCAACATCCGCTACCACCGGACTGCGGAGCGGATCGGCGTCTATGCGGCGTGGAATCTCGCCATTCGCATGGCGCAAGGTGCTTACCTCGTGTCATGCAGCACTAACGACCGTCTCCGCCCCAACGCGCTCGAACTGATGGCCCGGGTACTCGATGAACAACCCGATATCGCGCTGACCTACGGTTTCAGCTATCTCACCCGCACGCCGCACGAGTCGTTTGCCCGTTTCACCTATGCCGGTTGCTACAAATGGGCCGACTACAGCTATCGAGGACTCCTTAAAGAGCCTTCCATCGGCCCTCACCCAATGTGGAGGCGGCGCCTTCACGACGAATTCGGCTGGTTCGATGAGAGATACACCGCCATCAGCGACCAGGACTTCTGGTTACGCGTGGGGGCCCGCTACCCGATGCGATGCCTGTGGGACTTCACCGGCCTCTACTTGGTCAGCGACGACTCCCTTTCCGGCAACCGCGCACGTGCCCAGTCCGAATATCGCCAGATCGCAGAACATCACCGTCGGGAGTATGCCTACGGCTTGTGGCGCGAAGGCTGCTACTTCACCACCGGCATGGCCCGGCGTATCGACGCAGAACTGGACGGCTGGATCGAAAAGCCCCAGTTCATGCTCTTCGTGCGTCACACCCAGGCAGACTTCAATGCACTCTCCGCCACGATCCGTTCACTCACGGCCCAGTTGTACGGTGCATTCAGGCTGGTTGTCCTATCACCTATCGAAGCCCCTCCGGGCATCGAGGGCGAACGGCTGACCTGGATTCAGTGCCCCCCTTCGCAGTGGGCGGAGGCGGTCAACCAGTTGGCAGCTGGAGTCGGCGAACGCCATGCGACCTGGGTGGCCGTGCTGGAGGAAGGCGACCGACTGCCCGAACGCGCCTTGCTCACGCTTGCCCTGGACACCCATTCGCACACGGCATGGCAGCTCCTTTATGTCGATGAAGATGAAATCGACGCTAAAGGGAAACACCACAGCCCCCACTTCAAACCGGCTTTCGATCCCGACCATGTTTTAGCCGCCCCCTACATCGGCAAAGTACTCTTTTTCCGCGCCGACCACCTCGCCGACCTCGGTGGGCTGTGTTCTGCCCTACCCGAAGCGGAGACCTTCGATCTCATGCTTCGCACGCTGGAATCCTGTCCCCCGGAGGCCATCGGCCACGTCCCGGACGTGCTGTTACACCGTCCCGCGGGCCGCTGGTCCCCCTACCCGCAGCACAGCCACGCTCAGGCGGTGGCCGACCACCTCGGCCGTCAGGGCATCGAAGCGTCGCTGCGTTTCGACGAAGGACAGCCGCTACGCTTGGATTTCCACCCGTCCCCCGCCAAGGCCACCCCCTCGGTCGCAATCGTGATTTACCCCGCGGCCTGCCAGCTTGCCGCCCTCGAACAGGCCATCACCAGCCTGCTGGAAAAAACTCCGCCCCAGCCACACACGCTCTATCTGATCAACCCAGGCCCTCGTCATCCGGACATCTGGCGTTTTCTAACCCAGCTCGAAAGCCTCGGGCTGCCCAATGTGGTCTTCCTCCCCGCCCCATACGATGAAGGGCGAGTACGGATCCTGCAGGAGGCAGTCACCCGGATTACCGATGATTTCCTCGTTTTCTGGGCGGATGACAGCGTGGCGGTACAGACCGACTGGCTCACGCCGCTGCTCAAACAGTTCAGTCGCCCCTCATCACCCGCCGCCGTCGGACCGCGGCTGGCCAATGCCGCCGCGCAACTCGTCAGTGCGGGAGAGATCATGGGACTCTGTGGCCCATCAGGCGCACCCTACAAAGGGGTATTTCTCGACTATCCGGGCGAAAACGCCTGGCTGCAGTCAGACCATCGCGTCCGGATTCTGGATCCCCGCTGCCTGCTGGTACGCAGGTCCGCCCTCGCCGCCGCAGGAGGCCTGGATGCGGCCAGCAGCGAAGAGCATTGGGCCGCGGATCTTTGCCTGCGCCTCGGGGCGCTCGGCCCGCTGCTATGGACGCCAAGCTCCACTGTGATGGTGCGCGAATCGCTCGAACAACTTGAGCAGGAAGACACCTCAAGGCGCAAGAGCGAGTTGGGAGGGACCACTACGGCCACCCTTCTGCGCTGGCAGACCCAGATAGCAGACCAGGTCGCTGCCGAGCCGCACCTGAACATGGAAGCAAGAGACCTGATACCCGAAACGCGCAGCGCGCTCACCTATGCTCCATTGGCCAGCC
>JAVEWB010000328.1:0-3339 GCA_034004765.1 Anaerolineae bacterium | reverse complement strand
GGCTGGCCAATGGAGCATAGGTGAGCGCGCTGCGCGTTTCGGGTATCAGGTCTCTTGCTTCCATGTTCAGGTGCGGCTCGGCAGCGACCTGGTCTGCTATCTGGGTCTGCCAGCGCAGAAGGGTGGCTATCGTGGCCCCTCCCAACTCGCTCTTGCGCCTTGAGGTGTCTTCCTGCTCAAGCTGTTCGAGCGATTCGCGCACCATCACAGTGGAGCTTGGCGTCCATAGCAGCGGGCCGAGCGTCCCGAGGCGCAGGCAAAGCTCCGCGGCCCAATGCTCGTCGCTGCTGGCCGCACCGAGGCCTCCTGCTTCAGTGAGGGTGGATCTGCGTAACAGTAGGCAGCGGCGATCCAGAATCCGGGCGCGGTGGTCTGACTGTAACCAGGCGTTTTCGCCCGGATAGTCGAGAAATACCCCTTTGTAGGGTGCGCCTGATGGGCCGCAGAGTCCCATGATCTCTCCCGCACTGACAAGTTGCGCGGCTGCGTTGGCCAGTCGCGGTCCGACGGCGGCGGGTGATGAGGGGCGACTGAACTGTTTGAGCAGCGGCGTGAGCCAGTCGGCCTGTACCGCCACACTGTCATCCGCCCAGAAAACGAGGAAATCTTCGGTAGTCCGGGCGACTGCCTCCTGCAGGGTCCGGACTCGCCCAGCATCGTATGGAGCGGGCAGGAAAACCACATTGGGCAGCCCCAGGCTTTCGAGCTGGGATAGAAAACGCCAGATGTCCGGATGACGAGGGCCTGGGTTGATCAGATAGAGCGTGTGTGGCTGGGGCGGGGTCTTCTCCAGCAGGCTGGTGATGGCCTGTTCGAGGGCGGCAAGCTGGCAGGTCGAGGGGTAGATGACGATGGCGACGGAAGGGACGGCTTTGGCGGCAGGTACCTGGAGATCCAAGCGTAGCGGCTGCCCTTCGTCGAAACGCAGCGATGCGTCGATGCCTTGGCGGCCGAGGTGGTCGGCCACCGCCTGAGCGTGGCTGTGCTGCGGGTAGGGGGACCAGCGGCCCTCGGGACGGTGTAACAGCACGTCCGGGACGTGGCCGATGGCCTCCGGGGAACAGGATTCCAGCGTGCGAAGCATGAGATCGAAGGTCTCCGCTTCGGGTAGGGCAGAACACAGCCCACCGAGGTCGGCGAGGTGGTCGGCGCGGAAAAAGAGTACTTCGCCGATGTAGGGGGCGGCTAAAACATGGTCGGGATCGAAAGCCGGTTTGAAGTGGGGGCTGTGGTGTTTCCCTTTAGCGTCGATTTCATCTTCATCGACATAAAGGAGCTGCCATGCCGTGTGCGAATGGATGTCCAAGGCAAGCGTGAGCAAGGCGCGTTCGGGCAGTCGGTCGCCTTCCTCCAGCACGGCCACCCAGGTCGCATGGCGTTCGCCGACTCCAGCTGCCAACTGGTTGACCGCCTCAGCCCACTGCGAAGGGGGGCACTGAGCCCAATTGAGGCGTTCCCCGTCGATGCCCGGAGGGGCTTCGATAGGTGATAGGACAACCAGCCTGAATGCATCGTACAACTGTGCCGTCAGTGAGCGGATCGTGTCTGAGAGTGCATCAAAGTCTGGGTTGGTGTGACGCACGAAGACCGTGAACTGGGGCTTCTCGATCCAGCCGTCCAGTTCCGCGTCGATACGCCGGGCCATGCCGGTGGTGAAGTAGCGGCCTTCGCGCCACAAGCCGTAGGCATACTCTCGCCGGTGACGTTCGACGATCTGGCGATACTCGGACTGGGCGCGTGCGCGGTTGCCGGAGAGAGAGTTGTCGCTGACCAAGTAGAGGCCGGTGAAGTCCCACAGGCATCGCATCGGGTAGCGGGCCCCCACGCGCAGCCAGAAGTCCTGGTCGCTGATGGCGGTATATCTTTCATCGAACCAGCCGAATTCGTCGTGAAGGCGCCGCCTCCACATTGGGTGGGGGCCGATGGAGGGCTCGTTCAGGAGTCCCCGATAGCTGTAGTCGGCCCATTTGTAGCAGCCGGAATAGGTGAAACGTGCAAACGATTCGTGCGGGGTGCGTGTGAGATAACTGAAACCGTAGGCCAGCGCAATCTCGGGTTGTTCGTCC
The DNA here is from genome assembly GCA_034004765.1 of Anaerolineae bacterium. GTDB lineage: Bacteria > Chloroflexota > Anaerolineae > B4-G1 > SLSP01 > JAVEWB01. Next base: position 1,273 of record JAVEWB010000328.1, on the reverse strand, counting down.
AGTACTCTGGCCATCAACTCTAGCGCGTTGGGGCGGAGGCGGTCGTTGGTGCTGCACGACACGAGGTAAGCACCTTGCGCCATGCGAATGGCGAGATTCCACGCCGCATAGACGCCGATCCGCTCCGCAGTCCGGTGGTAGCGGATGTTGGCATGCCTGGCCTGGTAGGCGCGCACGATCTCTGCCTCGTTCTCTGGAGAGGCAGCGTCAATGACGATGATCTCCGTTTCGTCCGCAATCGACTGGCTGAGCAGATCGTCTAGACAATCGGCGATGAACGCTCCGGAGGCATAGGTGGAGACAATGGCGCTGATGCGATAGGGACGGTCAAGCTCGGCTCCCTGATTGATCTCATTGAGCGCAACCACCGGGGACGAGTACTCCAGGCGTACATCGCTGCATTCCAGACTGTGGCGCAAAACGTCTCCCAGTACGGCGAGTTGTGTCTCACGTTGGAGTGCCTCGTCCGGGTCTCCTGCACGGACTTCGACACGCCGGATGGCCTCATTCAGGAGCGGGCTCTTTGCCAGAGAGAGAAGATGTTCCTTGAAACGGTAGAGATCGTCCTGGCGATAATTCACAGGATGGGAAACATGGAAAGCAACGTAGGCGTCCAGCCGCTTGATCGGTATGCCAGCTTGTGCGGCCTGGAAGGGGACCCAATAGTCCCACCACGGGATACCGAGCATGAATTGTGATGCAGGGTAGGCGTCCAGCAGGATGCGATCGAAGAAGAAATAATCGAAGCCATAGTGATACGTATAGCCGAGCGCCGAGCCATATCCCGGGATCTCGACGCGCGAGCCATAGACAAGGGCGTCCCGGCTGTGCTGCCCGATAAAGTCGACGAAATCCTTGTCAGCAAAAAGGAATACGTCGGAATTGACGATTCCGAAACGATCCGCTGCGCTTGTGCGGAAGTAGCTCAGGATGTCGTCGATGAAAACACAGGGTTTGCCGACCAGGTGTTTGCCGTGGCGTTTTGCGGTGATAAAGCGGACACCCGGATAATGCTGTTCGAGTAGAGGGATTTCCTCGGCAGGGTTGATGCTCACAACCTCGAAACCGAGTTTTTGCCAGCTGCGGACGGCGGGCAATTGTCCGCTGACGTTATTGGGGACAAGACTGGTGGCAATCTCGATCCGTTGGGTTGGGGGAGACGTGCCCCTGTTGCTGGCGACGTGTTGCGTGCAGCGGATGCGCTGCACTTCTTCCAGGTAGCGCTCGCTGGCGACGGCGGTTTTCTGGGCGGCGTGGTAACGAAAACCGCCCA
>JAVEWB010000327.1:0-3346 GCA_034004765.1 Anaerolineae bacterium | reverse complement strand
GGACTCGGAGATGTGCGTGTGCGCATCGATGATCCGCAGGGCAAGGAGCTGTACAACGATCTGTTATCGCTCAACGAGATGGGGACGCTGCACGGGGAGCTGCTGCTGAGCGCCGAAGCGCCGCTGGGGACTTACTATCTCACGTTGAGCCATGATGACGTGGAGTTTTACGCCAGCACCAGTTTTCAGGTCGCGGAGTACCGCAAGCCGGAGTACGAAGTGCAGGTCAAGCCTGACCGCGATGCTTATATAGACGGCGATCAGATTGCTGTGACTTCGGAAGCTACCTATTACTTTGGCGGAGCTGTCGGGGATGCCAATGTCCGCTGGAGCGCGTTGAGCAGTGGGTATGCGTTCGACTACCACTGCCCGGCGGGGGAGGTCTGTCCTGCTTACTCCTGGACCGATTATGACGTGACCCGTGAGGCGGATGACGAGGTTTACTATGACAGCTATGGCAAGCTGATTGCCGAAGGGGAAACGAAGACCGATGCGCAGGGACGGGTGACGTTCCGGGTCCCCGCCGACATCTCCAAGGAGACGCAGAGCCGCCGTTTCACGCTCGAGGCCGCCGTAACGGATATCAACGGGCAGGAGGTAAGCAATCGGGCGGCGGTCATTGTCCACCAGGGAGCTTTCTATGTCGGCCTGGCCCCGCGTGGCTATCTTGCTGAAGTGGGGGATAAGCAGCAGGTGGATGTATTGACCGTGGACTGGGAGAGCAAGCCGGTCTCCCGTGTTCCCTTGGAAGTCGTTTTCCTGGAGGAGAAATGGTACAGCGTCCGCCAGCAGGCGGATAACGGGACCTATTACTGGGATTGGACCGTGGAGGAGGTGCCGGTCTTCACGACGACGGTGACGACGGATGGCAAGGGCCGCGCTGTGACGTCTTTTACACCGGAGCGACCCGGCAGCTATAAAGTGCGGGCGGTGGGTCGTGATCAGTATGAACACCGCATCCGCAGCAGTGCCTTCTTCTGGGTGTGGGGCGGTGGCTACGTGAGCTGGCGGCAGGAGAACGATAACCGCATCGACCTGGTGGCGGACCGTGACAAGTATGCGGTGGGAGATACGGCGGAGATCCTCATTCCTTCACCTTACAGCGGCACGGTCAAGGCGCTGGTGACGATCGAACGCGGCCACGTTTTGGAGACGTCGGTGCGGACGCTGCGAAGTAATACCGAGGTGCTGCGGATCCCGATCGAGGAGGACTATGCACCCAATGTTTTCGTTTCGATCCTTCTGATGCAGGGGGCCGACCATGCAGCCGATGGCCTGGCGAGCTTCAAGATGGGGGTGATCGACCTCCCTGTTTCGGTGGAGGAGAAGGCGCTGACGATCACGCTGACGCCTGACCGGTTGATGGAGAAAGGGGAGACGTATAAGCCTCGACAGAAGGCGGTTTACACCGTGCGGGTGACCGATTCCACGGGAGAGCCGGTCGAGGCGGAACTTTCGCTGCGGCTGGCCGACCTGGCGGTGCTGGCACTCGCGGATGATCCCGGCCCGACGCTACTGGACTCCTTCTGGAGTGAGCGCGGGCTGGGGGTGCGGACGAGCCTCCCGTTGGTGGTGGCGATGGAGCCCTACAACCGCGACCTTGCACCGGGAGCGAAGGGCGGTGGTGGCGGCGCTGATTTCGACGCGGGCGGCCTGGTCCGCAGCAAGTTCGCGGACACGGCTTTCTGGGACCCTGTTGTGCGCACGGACAAAAATGGCATGGCGAAGGTCGAGGTAGAACTGCCCGATAACCTGACGACGTGGCGTATGCAGGCACGCGGCATCACGGCGGAGACGCAGGTAGGACACGCTGAGGTGGACGTGCTCAGCACGCTCGATCTTCTCGTGCGTCCGGTTCTGCCGCGTTTCTTCGTCGTCGGAGATCATGCGGAAATTGCGACCGTGGTCAACAACAACACCGAGGCGCAGGTAGAAGCTGAGGTGCGTATCAGCGTGGAAGGGCTCTCACTGGAAGGGCCTGATCATCAGAAGGTCAAAGTGCCCGCCGGGGAGGCTGCGCGAGTTGCCTGGCCGGTGACGGCACTGGCCGAGAGTGCTGCGGTGGTCCATATGGAAGTGCAGGCTAAGGATGGGCTTTCGGATGCCCGCGAGGATACGCTGCCTATCTACCGTTATGCGACACCGGAGGTTGTAGCCACAGCAGGCCGTCTTTCTGAGGCGGGTGTGGTTCAGGAGATCGTTCAGTTGCCGCGGAGCTTCGACCCCACGCAGGGGGAGCTGAGCATGCAGTTGGATGGCTCGCTTACGGCCGCCACTCAGGATGCTCTGAGTTACCTGGAACACTATCCCTATGAATGCACTGAGCAGACGGTCAGCCGCTTCCTGCCGAATGTGCTCACCTATCGAGCGCTGGAGGAGATGGATCTGGAGCGCCCGGAGCTGCGTGCCGAACTGACGGAAAGGGTCAGTCTTGCCCTGCAGCGGCTGTACAACGAGCAGCATTATGATGGCGGCTGGGGCTGGTGGGTTTCGGACGAGAGCGACGCTTATCTGACCGCCTACGTGCTCCAGGGATTGCTGGAGGCCCATCGCGCCGGATTCGTGGTAGAGCGCGACGTGATGGATCGGGCCCTGGGCTTCTTGCGGGAAAACCTCACGGCATCGAGTGCGACGAATCAGAGGTGGGGAGCAAATCGACTGGCGTACCAGCTTTACGTCATGGCCGACTATGCCACGCTGTTTGAGAAAAAGGAGGTCGCTCGTGATCTAGGGCGGGCGGTTCAGCTTTTTGGGCGACGTGAGCAGTTGAATACTTATGGGCGGGCTATGCTGGCCGTGGCGCTGCACCTGATGGAGCCGGATGAGCCCTCGCGGGTGGATACGCTGTTGAGCGATCTCGCCGGAGAAGCGGTGTTGAGTGCCACTGGCACCCATTGGGAGGAGGCGGAGCCCGATTACTGGAACATGAACACCGATATCCGTACCACCGCTATAGCCATCTGGGCGATGGCCCGGCTGGACCCCGAAGACACGCAGATCCCGAATGCGGTGCGCTGGCTGATGTCCGTCCGCAAGGAGGGTGCCTGGGAGACCACGCAGGCGACCTCGTGGTCACTGCTGGCGTTGGTCGAGGTGATGCGCACCACCGGTGAGTTGGAGGGTGATTTCGATTACACAGTTTACCTGAACGGGCAGACGTTAGAGGAAGGGACGGTCGCGCAGGAGACGATCGACGAAAGCCGGGAACTTCAGGTTGCCATCGCACAGCTTCTGGTTGAGGAGGGCAACCGGCTGGTGATCGAGCGACAGGGTGGCGACGCGGATCAGACAGGCGAGGGACAGCTTTACTACACGGCGCAGTTGCGCTATTATCTCCCCGCTGAAG
>JAVEWB010000326.1:0-3347 GCA_034004765.1 Anaerolineae bacterium | reverse complement strand
CCGCTTATACTCCCCACATAGTTCGGAGAGGCCAGGATCACGCCATCCGCCGCCCCCATCTGCTCCACGATAGCCTGCCGGTCGTCATCCTTGATAGGGCAGCGCTGCTCGCCCTTCGTGACGCACTGGAAACAGCCCCGGCAGGGTTCCAGGTTCACGTCACGGAGAAACAGGTACGTGAATTCGACCTCCCCCAGGCTCTGCATGGCGGCCTCGACCTCGCGGGTCACCTGATACGTGTGTCCCTTCTTGTTGGGACTCCCCATAATCGCCAGAACGTGCATGATCCACCCCCGTTTTTATTTTCCGCCACCATCCAGGAAACTAAGAAGCTTCCTGGATGGTAAACGCGGCTCCATGATGATGTAGTTGAACCCTAACATCGGCACGTGCTCCACCACCTGGTAGTGCTCGCTGATGGCGACCAGCACCGGCATCGGGTAGAACTGCGCCCGCATGATCACCAGCCCGAACGCCTCGCTGCGGATCATGGCCTCCAGCGCCGTCGTATCCAGCAGCTTGCTGTTGTCCAGGTGCAGCAGTTGCGTGGGGTTGGTGATGACCGGCTTACCGGCCAGCATCGCGAAGGCGGCCTCCTCGCTGAAGATCGGCTTGTCGGTCGCGCGGACGTGCGCCATGATCCGCTCCCCGCCCTCGTAATCCCGCGGCAGCAGGAAGTGTCCCACCTGCGAGTAGCCGATGGCATCGTAGAACGGGTAATCGGCAAAGGCGGATTTCTCCTCGACGCCCAGCGCCTCGGCCAGCGGTCCCCAGACCGGGCCGGTGGTCGGCAGATGCACCATCCGCATCCCCTGCGCCAGGAAGAAGAGCGGGATCAGCAGCGTGACGCGCGCCAGGAGATGCGGCCGCGTCAGGATCACGCGCTCGCGCAGCTTGCCCAGCGCAAAGGCGGAGAGGATGATCGACGCCGCGATCGAGGTGATCCAGTAGGTCTCGCCGCCGCCCCACTTCCCGCACATCACCCCGCTGCCCAGCGCGCAAATGGTCCACAGACCATAAAGCGAAAGCTCGCCCTTCCCCACCTCGTACGCCACGTAGCCGAACGCCGTCAGGATGTAGAGCGGGTGCAGCTTGAACCACGACCGCACCACACCGATCAACTGCGGCCACAGGTAGGCATTCACGTTCGCGGCAATCGTGTTGATCCACCACTGCCCGTCCGTCGCCCAATTCAGCCATCCAAAGATCAAGCCGAAGACCGCGGCGAACCCCACGAGCGCCTTGGTCGCGCGCCAGGGAGCCCGCAGGAAGAGGTAGCCGAAGATCGCGACCGCGGTGAAGACGGAGAGCTGCTTGGTGTAGCCCGCGAGCAGGAGCGCGCCCAGCCCCAGCAGCAGGTTGCGCCGTCCGTAGCGGACGTCCTCCGACGCTGCGATGAAGTAGACCGCCAGCGTCTCGAAGAAGACCATCGTCAGGTGCTGGCGGCAGAGCGGCCCGACGTGGTAGACGAAGTTCGAGGCCAGGTAGGAGAGCCCGGCCAGCGCGGGGAGGAAACGCCCGCCCGTGCGCCGCCGCACCGTCAGCCCGATCAGCCCGGCGGTCAGGAGTGTGATGATGAAGGAAAGCACCCGTCCCGCCAGAAGCCGCTGCCCGAAGAGCAGGAAGAAGGGCAGGATCATCAGGTGGAAGACCGGCGGGTAGTTCGAGGCGTAGAAGGGATAGACACTGCCGTCGCGGTAGGGCCACTCCCCCTGACTGTGCAGGACGGCGTCGTGCAGCTCGAAGCTCTCGCCCTGGTCGTAATCGTAGGGCCAGCGAAAAAGCTCCGCCGCGTAGGCGACGTAGACCGCCAGGTAAAGCAGGAAGACGACCCCGGCCGCGACCCGAAGCCAGCGCGCCGCATCGAGCGCGGCCCGCTCCTTCGCGGTCCGCGCGGCAGGAAATGGCCCGTGGGCATAGCGCGGCTCCGCGCCGATAGCAAAGGGCGCGTCCCCGCCACGCAGGTAGCGGATGCCTGACAGCGCCGCTGCGAGCCCGGCCAGCAGCGCGATCGCCTCGACCGGCCCGACCCCGCTCCAGCGGCCCGCGCCCAGCCGTCCTAACGTGAAGAGCAGCAGGTCTCCGCCGAGCCCGCCGATGAGACAGGCGATCCCGGCCTGCCGTTGTGTGATGGTGTGCATCTTGCCTCCAGGTGAAGTACAAGAGGCATTATACCGGGGGAAGGCGGGGATGCAATGCCGACCAGGAATAAGACACGAAACCACGAATGAGAGCGCTATCCGTCATGCTGAGCGAAGCGAAGCATCTCGCTGCCCTTAGAGCAAGCCGACCACGAATAAGACACGAATACACGAATGAGAGCGTATCCGTGGTGTCTGAATAAAGAAAGCTCGGAGCCCCAAAACGGGGGCAGGGAGCCACAACCGCGGGGTCCTATCCCGTCAGCCCAGCGTTGAAACGCCGGTCTGATATCCCAAACCCGCTAAAGCGGGTTAGGAACCGGTTTTAACCGGTTTAGGTTATCAGACGCCGAATTCATTCGGCGGCGTGCGCGGAGACAGCCGCAAGGCGGAGCAAGAGCGGCCAGGATGGCCGCGATCCCACCGCTGGGACCGCGGGCTTCCAGCCCGCATCCGGCGGCTGCGACAGACGATTCTCTCCTTTACGCCGCCATAACGTGACAAGTTCCCCGGAGTGTTGTACAATTCTATGAGTAGCGATTGATGTGCAGCAGGGGATGCATGCGCCTCATCCTCCCACCGGAGGATCGACAGTCACCTGCTGGAGATTACCGAAAGTCCAGGATGGAACATGGTCGAAACGCCCTTTGCCCCCGGATCGGTGATTGTGGCCCGCCAGCGCCTCTGGCGGGTGGATGCACAGGTGCAGCAGGTGCTCACGGCGACCGCCATCGACGGCGGCGAGCCGGAGCAGCGCCAGTTCTACCTCCCCTTCGAGGCGGTCCGCCCGGGCCGCCTGGAGTTGCCCGACCCCGATCGGGTAGGACAGCCCGCCGCGCAGGAACTGCTGCTCCAGGCTTATCGCCTGAGCATGCTCCACGGCACAGCTCCGCTGATCAGCCTGCAGCGCAGCCGCGTGATCCCCAAGGATTACCAATTGGTGCCGGTGGTCATGGCGCTGGAACTGCCCCGCGTGCGGATGCTGATCGCCGATGACGTCGGCCTGGGCAAGACCATCGAGGCCGGGCTGATCATGACGGAGCTGCTGGCCCGCCAACTGGCCTCCCGTGTGCTGCTCGTCGTCCCGGCGAACCTGCGCGAGCAGTGGCAGGAAGCGCTGGAGTATTTCTTCCACATCCCGGCACGGATCATCTCCACCCGCCACCGCCGCGAGATGGAGCGCGAGCTGCCGCCCGGCGCGAACCC
>JAVEWB010000325.1:0-3350 GCA_034004765.1 Anaerolineae bacterium | reverse complement strand
GACCAAAGTCATCGAGTCCTACGAGATGGTTCCTGAGGCGTACAGGAGTTTCTTCAAAACACTCCCCGAGAGCACACAACCCTTTCCCTATACCGTGCTGGCACCTCCCCTCCATGGATTTCGGCACAAAACGACCGAAAAATTGATCTGTGAGATGAATAACACGATCTATGTATTGGAGCGCACGGACAACGGACACATCGCCAAAGGGTATCCCCTGAAGACTATCCGCGATGTCGAAATGGGAAGCATCCTTTTATACTCGTGGATCACGATCAGCGGCGTGACCAGTGAGGGCGTTTCGAGCTTCTCCACGGTCGAGTTCAACGCCGTGACCAGCGAACGGTTTACCCCGTTCATCAGCAAAATCCGCCCCGGGACTGGTGGGGCCGGCACCCCGGAGCTGCGAGCAGAGCAGGCCAAGTTCAACGATCTGATTTCGGCAAGCTTCAAATTTATGAACTACGCCCGGAGCAGCCTGGTACCCGGGGAGAAAGTGCTCTATACCCTCTGGCAGCCTGAGCTTCGGGAGAGAATCAACGTGGTGTTCAATTTGCCCTTCTACCAGACCATCTCCACGGCCCATCTGACAATTCTCACCGACAAGGAATTGATCCTGATTCGGGACGATGAACGTGTCACGCCCCACAAGGGGACCCGCTATGGTGGCGTCTGGCAATATATTCCGCTGCGGAGCATCGCTTCGGCCTCGATCACCGAGCAGCCGGAGGGGTTGTTGACGCTGTCCATCGGCTTATCCCCCAACGGCCACCTGGACAGGATCTTTGCGCTGTCCAGCCGGGTTGAAGTAGAGCAGCTCCGGACTGCACTCCAAAGAAAGAATAGCTGAGCACGGATTCCACGGATGAGTAAAATTCGCCTGGCCATCGTAGAAGATCAAACGCTTGTCCGCGAGGGTCTGGCCTCATTATTAGGCCTGCTGCCCGATATAGACGTGGTCGGCAAAGCTGCCGACGGCGCTTCTGCCCTGGCCCAGGCGGACATCTGGAACGCCGACGTCATTCTGATGGATATCCGCATGCCGGGGATGAACGGCGTGGCTGCCACCCGCCAGATCTGTGCCTGCCATCCCCATACCAAAGTCATTATGCTGACCACCTTCGACGATGACGAGTACATCTTCGAGTCACTGCGGGCAGGGGCCGCCGGCTACCTGCTCAAGGATGCCGATCCCGATCATCTCGCCGCAGCCATCCGGGCGGTACACGCCGGGCGTTCCATGCTGGACCCTGCCGTGACTCAAAAGGTAGTGCGGCGGGCCGTACAGGCTGAGCCCACCACCCCGGTCCTGACCGAACGGCTGACACCCCGCGAACGCGACGTCTTGCAGTTGCTCGTACAGGGAGCAACCAACAGCCAGATCGCCGAACAGCTATCCCTGACCCCCGGCACGGTCAAGAATCACCTCAGCCACATCTTCGACAAGTTGAGTGCGCGCGACCGCACGGATGCCGTACGGCTGACCCTGGAATGGGGACTGCTGAACGACGGTAACTGACGATGACGGATCTGCCCCCCACGCTCTCCCCTCAGGAACATCAGGCCGATTGGCTGACCAACCTGTTGGCCATTTTTACCTGGATCGGGGTAGCCCTGATGGGCTGGCCGCATCTCTCCCCGGATCGGCAGGGGATAGGGTTAGCGCTCTTTCTTCTCTTTGGCCTGCTGCTGATGGGTTCGCTTGTCGTTCCCTTGCACCGCCGGGTCACCCATCTCTATCTGGCAGCACAAACCCTCGTCGTCGTGTTCCTGATGCTCTCGTCCCCGGGGAACTGGCAAATACCGGCCATCCTGTTCTTCGTGCTCAGTTCCGAAGTCATGGCCCTGCTGCCCTCCCGACAGGGGTATCTCTGGATTGCGCTGTTTACCCTGGCATCCGGCCTGGCTTTCATCCGTATGGGTGGCTGGCCAGACGGCTTGCTGGCCCTGCTGCCTTTTGCGGGCGGCTACTTTTTCTTCGGCGCGTTCACCTACGCCTGGGCCGCGGCCGATGCCGCCCGCCAGCAGAGCCAACACCTGCTGGCCGAGCTGCAAAAAGCACACCAGCAGCTCCGGAACTATGCCGACCGGGTGGAAGCGTTGACCATTGCCCAAGAACGCACCCGCCTGGCCCGCGAACTGCACGACAGCCTGGGCCACGCTCTGACCGCGCTGGATGTCCAGGTGGAACTGCTGGTGCGCCTGCCGCCCCAACAAACTGAAGCGCGGCAGCAGGCCGCAGACCGAGCCCGGTCACTGGTCAAGCAGGCCCTGTCCGACCTGCGCCAGGGGATACAGGCACTGCGTCCGACCGCCGTGGACAGCTTCTCGCTGCCGGAGGCTGGAGCAGCGCTGGTCGCGGAGTTCTCCGCAGACACCCACCTGCCGATCGCATGGCAGGTGGTGGGCAGCGAATCCCCCCTACCTCCCGCATTAGCCTTAGCCCTCTATCGTACCGCGCAGGAAGGCCTGACCAACATCCAGCGTCACGCTGCCACCACAACCAGTGTCCGCGTGCAGGTCATCTATCAGCCACATGAGGTCAGCATGAGGGTGGAAAATGCGCCTCCGGTCGAGCTGTCCGACTCACCCAAACCCGGCAGCGGCTACGGACTGCTGGGGCTGCGCGAACGTGCCGAAGCGCTGGGCGGCAGCCTCGAAGCTGCGCCTACCCCGGGCGGCGGGTTCCGCCTGACCCTACGGCTGCCGCTCTCTACCCCAACAGATAGCACCTAAAAGCTCAGTCAGCCCTTTAGCGATCAAAGAGCCATGACCGGTCATAAGCCGGTCATGGCTCTTTGATAAAAAACCGTGCCGGATTTATGTCTCCCGGCAGACGACAATCCCCTGCTTTTAAGCTATGGTAGTGAGCATGAAGACAGCTTCATTAGAGTATTTATCTTTCATCGTGCGGCTGTGGCGCGACTCCCCCGAGGCGGCGACGCACGACAGACCGCAGTGGCTGGCACAGGTCGAGAGCATGCCCGGCGGAGAAAAGCACTATTTCGTCACGTCGGAAGCCCTGGTAGCCTATCTGCGCGAGCAATTAGGCCCAGCCCAAGGAATACCTGCGCCGCCGGACTCTCAACCACAGACTAAACTTTAGCGTTAGAACAGAAAGGAGCGAAATGATAAAACTTAACGTGACCCAAAGATTCAGCCGGCTCATCCTGCTCGGCGTTTTCCTGAGCGGGACATGGATAGGCATACCCGTGATCCCTGCCTCCGCAGCCTCACTAACCGTGACCAGCCTGGCCGATACCACAACGGACGACGGGCAGTGCACCATGCGCGAGGCCATTCTGGCGGCCAACAATGCCGCAGCAAATGACGATTGTGGCGCCTCCAGC
>JAVEWB010000022.1:0-15704 GCA_034004765.1 Anaerolineae bacterium | reverse complement strand
TACAGAGAACGGCAAGGACCACCCAGCCCCAGCGCGCATTCTGCAGCGCGGTGCCAATATCTTGAAAGGAGACTCCCCGCAGGGCCAGGTACAACCCCAGGGCGCTGATGGCCAGCGCTACAAAAATTTGTAAGCCTTTCTTTATCTTCATGGGCTGCATTATACCACGCATAGAGGTACTTTCAGGCAGCTATTCTTGGTATGTCCAGGGCTATTGCATTTGATCTCAAAGCTGTCTCAATCCGTCATCCTGAGCAAAGCGAATGTTCTTTCAGGCTTTTGCGTTTTTATGGTTGACTCCACTCTCGGAAAAGCTTATACTGATAATGTATTCTCGAATGACACGGCGTTTTTTAATCAAGGTGGGGCACTATGAGTGAGATGACACAATCGAGGGAAGAAATCCTTGTCTTGCTCAAGACATTTATGGAGCGTAACCGGTCTGTTTACAGACTGGTTTCGTTGGGCATCTTCGGCTCCTATGCGCGTGGTGAGGCGCACAGTGATAGCGATGTGGACGTTGTGTTCGAGACGGATGAGCCGAATTTATTCCGCACGGCAAGGATGAAGGCCGAATTAGAGGAGCTGCTGGCGCGGCGTGTTGACGTAGTGCGGCTGCGCAAACAGATGAACCCGCGATTGAAACAGCGCATCCTGCAGGAAGTGCGCTATGTATGAATATAACGTTGATGACCTGATTGAACGGTTGTCGCCTCGCTGATTTTTCCTCTGCCGTTTGACGTATGACGTCTTGACGTTTCACGTTCTCATCTTGTAGTATACTCTTTGCCATAGTCATCACGAAAGCAAGGAGGCGTCGATGCTGCTGGCGATTGATGTGGGCAATACGAATATCGTCTTTGGGGTGCATGATGGGACGCAGTGGCTGCACCATTGGCGGATCCGCACGGTCCGGGAGAAGATGCCCGATGAATACGGTGTGCTCTTCCGTACGTTTTTGAATGAAGCGGCGCTCGGCATGGACAGCTTCGATCGGGTGGCACTGAGCAGCGTGGTGCCGCCGCTGACCGGCAGGATCGAGGAGATGCTGGAGGACTATATCACGAAGAAGCCCTTGATCATCAGCCACCGGGTCGCGACCGGACTGCGCTTTGCCGTGGACAATCCCGCGGAGGTCGGCGCCGACCTGATCGCGGATGCAGTCGCCGCGTACGCGCAGTTCAAGGGGGCATGCATCGTGGTGGATTTCGGCACGGCTACGACCTTCACTGCCGTCGATACCGATGCAACGTTCCTGGGGGTGGCGATCGCACCGGGCATGAACCTGGCGGCCTCCGCGCTGGCCGGCGGGACGGCACAGCTTCCACAGATCAGCCTGGATCCCCCTGCAAGCCCGATTGGCACGAATACGATTGCCTCCATTCAGGCGGGAATCGTGTTGGGCTATACCGGATTGGTGGAAGGGCTCCTGCAGCGGATCCGCGAGGCGATGGGCGTCCAGGCTCCGGCGATCGCTACGGGCGGGCTTTCCCGCATCATGTCGCCCTTGACCTCCTGCTTTGCTGCCTACGATCCCTGGCTGACGCTGGAGGGTATCCGCCTCATTGCGGAGCGCAACGCCTGAGATTTGCCAAGGAGCGCAGCCGTGATTCACCGCAGTCAGTCTTATGCTCCCCGCCCCCGTCTCGGGGGCGGGCACAAGCAAGAGGGCGTTGGAAGTCCCCCGCCTGCTCTATGATGTCCAGACGACAGTCCCTTCTCTATAGTGTGCTGCTCCTGCTGCTGACAGGACTGATCCGCACAGCCTGGCTGGCTTATTTTCCCGTCGATCCGATCGAGCCGGTCGATGCGGAGGGCTATCACCTGCTCGCGCTGAACCTGCTTTCGGGCCGCGGCTTCTCGCTGATGTGGGACCCGCCTTTCTGTCCTACGGCGCTGCGTGCTCCGCTGTACCCTCTGTTCCTGGCAGGGGGATACCATCTTCTGGGTGCTGAACCGGAGCGCGCCGTCTTCCTGCAGGTTCTGCTGGAGGTGCTGACCACGGCGCTGGTGATCCGCTTGGGCCGGCAGGTCGGTCGGCTGGCTGCTGGGCGGTCGTGGCGCTCCGGCATGGCGATGGGGGGTGCCGCTGGACTGCTCTATGCGCTGAACGGCACGACGCAGCGCTATACCGGCTACCTCTTCTCCGAAGCGCTGCTCCTGCCCTTGATGGCTGCGGCGCTGCTGCTGACGGTGACTGCGTTGAAACGGGTGAGAGGTACTACGGCGGTGCTTGCCGGGATCTTTTGGGGGCTGGCGCTGCTCACCAAGCCTAATATTCAGTTTCTGGTCGTGGCGATAGGCGGACTTTTTGTTGTCCGTGCACTGTGGGTGGCGATCCATCGCGAAGAGGAAAAAGCCAGAAAGTGGTGTGCTGCTGCCGGTCTCTTTTGCGGGGTGGTTCTGCTGGTCCTGGCTCCCTGGGTGCTGCGCAATCGGAGGGTGATGGGCCGGTGGGTCGTGACGACGGCGTTCGAGGAGAACCTGGCGCGGGTCAGCGCGGTGGCGACGCTGTCGGAGGTGCGGGGGCTGCGTGCAGAACCCTGGACGTCCACCTGGGAGCAATTGTATGGCGAGTTGGTGGAGGAGGCTTCCCAACGCTATCATTGGGAAATCTGGAATAAGGCGATACCTCTCTGTGCTGCGGCTGATTTGCGTCACCAGCAGGTGGCTCAGGTTGCGCGCCAGATCGTTTCCGATCATCCCGCAGCGTTTCTTACGGCGCATTTCAAGGGCGTGCTGCGCTCCCTGTTGGACGTGGGACACCGTACCTGGTATCCGGCCTTGACCGGAGAGGCGTGGGAGACCACCGGCGTGCTTGGCGATATCTGGCGGCGGATGGGGGAATCGCTGCGCATTGGCGCGGTGGGGGATGCGCTGCACGCGTTGTGGCTGGAGCGTGTGACGCGCGCGCCGTTGGGGGCGGCACTGCTCTGGTGGGGACTCCTGGCCGCGCGGGTCGGCGTTGGGTGGCTGGGTCTGCGCGGGCTGTGGCGGCTGCGGGGAGCACCGTGGGTAGCCCTTTTGCTGGCAGGTACAACGACGTATCTTTTACTGCTTCCCGGCCCGATTGCCTACGACCGCTTTTATCTGCCCGCTATCCCCGGCGTGGTGGTGCTGTTAGCTGTAGGGCAATCCGCCGGATTGTCCGGCTCTTAAAAAAACGCCTCGCTGCAAGCTGCAACGAGGCGGCATTATGACCTATAAGATTACAACCGCTGCGCCTCGACTTCCAGGCCGGGGATCGTGAGGCGGCGCTCTATCTTCTCCATGATCCAGGTGATGACCAGCACCATGATCAGATAGATGAAGCCGACGAAGGGCAGCATGAGCATCTGATTGTAGTGGGCGCTGATGATGCGCCGTGTCTCTGTGAAGAGGTCGGGCACGGCGATGATGTAGACGACGGAGGTGTATTTGACCATGTACGCGGCCTCGTTGGACCACGGTGGGAGGGCAAGCCGCAGCGCCTGGGGCATGACAATGTTCAGGATTCCCTGAAGGCGCGTCATGCCCAGCGCGCGTGCTGCAATCATCTGGCCGGGGCTGATGGCCTGGATGGCTCCCCGGAAGTATTCGGCCTGATAGGCGCTGCTGTTCAGGCCTAACGCCACGTAGGCCGCGGTGAAGGGCGGAAAGGTCAGCAGCTTGTCCGGCAGGCCAAGCGTAAGGAGCAGCGCGTTCAAGTTCTGGTCGGCCAGGCCGTAATAGATAAAGAAGAGCTGCACCAGAAGCGGGGTGCCGCGCAGGATATCCACATAGGCCGTGGCAAGCTTTTTGAGCCACGATGGGCCGTAGACACGCACCAACGCCACAGGCAGGCCAATGATCAGGCCAATGAAGAGCGAACCAAAACTGAGCTGCAAGGTGACAACCAGGCCGTTTCCCATCTCCGGCCAGATCATCTCCCAAAATGCGCGCAGTTCGTCGATCACTCCTGTTCTTCTCCGTAGAGTTCGGTGATCTTCCCCAAAAATTCCTTAGTCCGTGCGTTTTGGGCATTGTAGAAGAGCTGCCGGGGAGGCCCCTCCTCCACGATGTGCCCCTTCTCCATGAAGATGATGCGGTTGGAGACCTCTTTGGCGAAGCCCATCTCGTGGGTCACGACGATCATGGTCATGTGCTCGTGGGCCAGCTCTTTCATGACTTCCAGCACCTCACCGATCAATTCGGGATCGAGGGCGGAGGTCGGCTCATCGAAAAGCATCACTTTGGGAGCCATTGCAAGCGCGCGGGCGATGGCAACCCGCTGCTTCTGGCCGCCGGAGAGCTGCCCGGGGTAGGCATCCGCTTTTTCGGCAAGCCCGACGCGCTTCAGTTCGTACAGCGCCAGTTCGCGTGCTTCCTCTTTGGGCATCTTCTTGACCTTGATGGGCCCAATCATGATGTTGCTCAACGCCGTCATGTGGGCGAAGAGGTTGAAATCCTGGAAAACCATGCCAACTTTGGTCCGGATTTTGTTGATATCGGTGTGGGGAGCTGTGACCTCGTCTCCGTCGACCCAGATCCGTCCCTGGTCGGGGCGGGTCAGGAGGTTGATGCAGCGAAGCAGGGTGCTCTTTCCGGTCCCGCTGGGGCCGATGATGACCAATACCTCCCCAGTAGCAACATCCAGCGAGACACCCTTCAGGACTTCTGTGCTCCCGTAGGTTTTGTGAAGATCAGTGATACGCACGATCGGTTCTGTCATGTAACTCCTCCGGACTCAAGACTGGTTTCAAAAAGATGGCTGAGAACTTGCTGTCGTGTGTTATTGTGGCTCGCCGGAAGGCTCTGCCGGCCGCCAGAAAACTTTCTCGCGAATATTGAGGTTGGCGGTGCGCAGTTTGCTCATCAGGTCCGCTGCCATGCGTCGCATGATGCGGAAGCCGATTTCCGGGTAATCCTCGGTCAGTTTGACCAGGCGTTGTCTGGGGAGGCGCAGCAACTGCGTATCTGTGTGGCAGCGAGCGGTAGCGGTGCGCTGTCCTTCCTGGATCAGGATCGTCTCGCCAAAGGTCTCATCTTTGCCCAACGAGGCCAGTGAAACAATCTCTGCATTGGGCTCACTGGGCTCGAGGACGATTTCTACCTCGCCGCGGGCGATGATGTAGAGCGCATCCCCCGGATCATCCTGATGGAAAATGATATCCCCAGTACAGTAGTTTATTTCTTCACAGACCGTCAAGATCAGATCGCGATGGATATCGTTGAGATCGTGAAAGAGCTGTGAGTTCTGCAGTACTTTTTTGCTATCGATGATATTCATAATTGCCTCCTACCCTCTCATCACCTTCCTGGAGAGTTATTTCATTATACCCTAAGGTTTATGGATAGAAAATTCACCCATCATGGCTCCAGGAACTCCACATCCCCTGTTTGCAGGTCAAGAATGGCGAAAGAGGATGGAAACAAGCTTGTACCTCCCAGAGCGCCAGGGTTGATGATGTGGGTTTGCTGCACACGCTCATCACGCCGCTGGTGGGTGTGGCCGTGGATGACATAATCGTAGTCCTTTGAGTGAATGAGGGCATCCAGCCTTTGTGCATCATCCCCGTGGAGGAGGGCGATGCGCTGCCCCTCAAGGACCAGGTGATGCAACGTGTCGAGCCTGCCATCTCCCAGCACCGTCGCTGCAATTTCCTGGATGGTTGGGTCGCGGTCCATATTGCCCCAGGCGATCCACACCTCGAAGCCTTTCAATGCCTGGATAACGGCGGGACCGGTGACATCTCCGGCGTGGAGGATGGTGGTGATTCTTTCTGCGCGGAAGCGTTTCAATGCCTGTCGGGTGTTTTTCAGGTTGTTATGGGTATCAGAGATTAATCCGATGCGCATGGGCTGCCTCTTCTACCAGGGGCCGAGGAAGGTCTCCTCGCGCCAGAGAAACTGAAGGACCCCGTCTTTTTCCCGGACGGTGATGGCCGTGTTCGGCTTTTGATAGCCGGAGACCGTGACGGCCATACGGTTCAGCAAGTTCCAGCCATTCAGGAAGGTCTCATAGTCGTAATATTGGGACGTGGCATCATAGGCATCTATCAATTGGATGCCGTTCTCGTCGTATCCCACGGCCACAAAGGAGTGTTCCCATTGGGCTACCGGGACGGTTCGACCTAACTGCGTCGTCCACTGTTGGATTTCGACCTGTTGCATACCGTAGGTGCCCCAAATGATGACGGGATGGCCTTGTGCCAGCTCTTCTTTGACCTTTTCTAGATCAAAATCGCGGTGTGGCTCTGCTTTGAGCCCGGCACGGCGCAGCAGATAGGCCACCGGGTTTGCATAGACCCCATATCCCACAGGAGGCAGGCTCCCTGCGGGTGCGTTCATATCGCCAAGGAAGCCGAGATTGGGATCGTCGGAGCGCGGCAGCATAGCAATGAGCGTGTCCTCTGAGACGGGGACCTCCCAGAAGTTCGCCACATCCGTTGCCGAGCGGATCTCGCAGCTCAGGTTGTACTGCTGTGGCTGCCCCACGAAATCGTTGACCCAGGCCCATGGGGGTGGGCCGGGGGCGAACAGCACAGCGGTGATGAGACCCGCAAACAGCGGTTTGATTAAGATATCGATCATCTTACCCGGCGGCTGTTAGGCCGTAGAGGCGGACTCCCGGATGTCGGTAACCCTGGCGTCGAGCTTTTCCAGGGCCTCGACGAGAACGGCTTTCTCGATGCCGCGCACTTTGAGGGTGATCATGGCCGCATTACAGCTTTTATCGTCGCCGTAAAACGTGCCCAAGGTGACGATGTCCCCGCCGCAAGAGGCAATTTCTCCGGTGATCCGGCTCAAGGTGCCGGGTTTGTCCTGGACTTCAAGGGTCACACGAAGGCCTGCTTCGCGCCCCCCCATCATCTCAAGGAAGGTTTTGAAGATGTCGGTCTCGGTGATGATTCCGACCATCTCCCCTTTGGTCATGACAGGCAGCCCGCCTATTTTGTTATCGGCCATGATCCGCGCGGCCTCTTCCAAAGGCGCATCGGCCTCTACCGTCATGACTTTCTTCGCCATGACATCTTCGACCTTGAGCTTGGCCAGCAGATAGCCGACCTCGTAAACGCTGAGGCTGGTCGCCGGAGAGGGAGAAGCGTAAAGGAGGTCCTTCTCCGAGACAATGCCTACCAGCTTGCCTTTTTTATCCACAATGGGCAGCCGGCGAATACGGTTCTGCCGCATGTAGCTGAGTGCTTCCGCTACCGGCATCTCGGGCGGAATCGTATGAGGCTGGGCGGTCATCCGGTGCTTAACTAACATGGTCATATCCTCCTTGGCTTAATGTTTGAAAAGATATGGATTAACTTTATTATCATAACATAGATTTCGGGCTTCGCAACCCCCAATTTTGTAGGGGCGGCCCTCCGTCCCCGCCCCCCTACAGCAGCCCGGCAGCCCGCTTGGCACCCGTCACGGTGTTCTTGAGCAGCATGGCGATCGTCATGGGGCCCACGCCGCCAGGAACCGGGGTGAGGTGTCCTGCAACCTCTTTGACCTCTTCGAAGTCCACGTCGCCAACCAGGCGGTATCCGCTCTTGCTGTTTGGGTCATCCACGCGGTTGATCCCCACATCGATGACTACGGCACCGGGTTTCACCCAATCCGCTTTGACCATCTCCGCCTGCCCGACCGCGGCGATCAGGATATCGGCGCGGCGGGTAATGGAGGGGAGATCCCGTGAGCGGGAGTGGCAGATCGTGACGGTGGCATTGCGCTTGAGCAGCAGCATGGAGACGGGCAGCCCCACAATATTGCTCCGGCCCAGCACCACGGCCTCTTGCCCTGCGATGGAGACGCCAATACGGTCGATGAGTTCGATGACCCCCGCAGGCGTGTTAGGGGCAAAGAGTGCCTCGCGGCCTTTCATGGCCAGGCGTCCGATATTGACGGGGTGGAAGCCGTCCACGTCCTTTTCCAGACTGACGGCATTGAGCACGGCTTCCTCATCCAGATGGCTGGGAAGCGGGAGCTGCACCAGGATCCCGTGGATGGCCGGATCTGCGTTGAGTTCACGCACCCGCGCCTCCACCTCCTCTTGTGTGGCGTCCTTGGACAGCTCCTGGCCCACGGAGTAGATGCCGGCTTCGGCGCAGCGTTTGCGCTTCATCCGTACGTAGGTCTGGGAGGCAGGATTCTCGCCAACCAGGATCGTGGCCAGTCCCGGCACAATGCCGTGTTTGGCTTTCAGTTCTGCGACTTCCTGGGTTACCTCTTCCTGGATGGTCGCGGCAATTGTTTTTCCATCAATCAGGTGTGCAGTCATTGTGCTCTCCTTGCCTGCTTTGTGATTTTAGGGTGCTCTATTTCGGTCAGGTGCAGCGCCCTTGATGAAAAGCGCGCTGCACCTTCATGGATTATGACAACCCCACTACTTTGCCATCGACCAGATCGATGGCCATGAAGGAGGGTTTGCTTGAAAGCCCCGGCATAGTGCTCATCTGGCCGGCCAATGGGTAGAGGAAGCCTGCACCGATGCTGGCGCGGATGTCCCGGATGGGGAAGGTGTACCCCTTGGGGACTCCCTTCCAGGAGGGCTCGTGGCTCAACGAGAGATGTGTCTTGGCCATGCAGATGGGGGTCTTGTCGTAGCCCAGGTTGGTGTAGAGCTGGATCTTCTCTTGCGCTTCGGGGCTGTAGTCCACCCCGCTGGCACCGTAGACCTCCCGTGCCAGCGTTTCGATTTTCTCCTTGATGGGCTGGTCGACGTCGTAGAGGAAGTGGAAATCGGCGGGTTCCTCCGTAGCCTTGACGACCGCTTCGGCCAGCGCGGCAGCGCCTTCTCCACCCTCCGCCCAATGCTGCGAGACGACGGCATCGAAAGCCCCGGCGCGCAGTGCAGCTTCGCGGACCAGTGCCCACTCGGCCGGCGTATCTGTGGGAAAGGCGTTGATGGCCACGACGACCGGGATGCCGAATTTGCGCGCGATGGTGATGTGTGCTTCCATATTGGCCACGCCGCTGCGCAGCAGTTCGAGGTTCTCTTCGGTATAGGCCTTGTCCAGCGGCCGCCCGGCAACGACCTTGGGGCCGCCGCCGTGCATCTTCAGCGCGCGCACCGTTGCTACCAGGACGACAGCATTGGGGATCAGGCCGGAGGTGCGGCACTTGATGTCGAAGAACTTCTCCATGCCGATGTCGGCACCGAAGCCGGACTCTGTGATTAGGAAGTCCGCCAGCTTCACGCCGATTTGGTCGGCGATCACCGATGAGTTGCCGTGCGCGATGTTGGCGAACGGCCCGGCGTGAACAAAGGCTGGCTGTTCCTCCAGCGTCTGGAGCAGGTTGGGCTGAATGGCGTCCTTCATCAGGACCGTCATGGCTCCGGCCACCCCCAGGTCCTCGGCGGTAATGGGGTTCTTTTTGGCATCGGTGCCGATGACGATGCGCCCGATGCGTGCGCGCATATCCTCGGGACCGGTGGTCAGGGCTAAGATGGCCATCAACTCGCTGGACACCGTGATATCGAACCCTGCCTGGTGCATGGGGCCGTCTTCCTTATCACCCAGGCCGATGAGGATGTGGCGCAGCGCCCGGTCGTTCATGTCCACGACGCGGTTCCACGTGAGGCTGTAGGGATCGATGTTGAGCTTCCGCAGCCCGATTTTCTGGAAATACTCCTCGCTCCAGCGGCTCTCATGATAGATTCGCGCGTCGATCGCCGCCGCGCAGAGGTTATGCGCAATGCTGACGGCGTGAATGTCGCCGGTCAGATGCAGGTTGAACTCTTCCATCGGTACGATCTGGCTGTAGCCACCCCCGGCAGCGCCCCCCTTGATGCCGAAGGTTGGCCCCATCGAGGGCTGCCGGATGGCGGCGATCGCGGTCTTCCCCAAATATCCAAGCGCTTGCGTCAGGCCGATGGTCGTGGTGGTCTTGCCCTCGCCAAGAGGGGTAGGGGTGATGGCGGTGACGTCGATATATTTGGCGGTGGGGCGATTGCGGAGTTTCTCCCGCACATCCAGGTGGACTTTGGCTTTGTACTTGCCGTATGGCTCCAGATCATCCTCGCTCAAGCCCGCAGAGCGTGCGACGTCCAGGACGGGCCGTAGGGTGGCCGCCTGGGCGATCTCCAGATCCGAAGGCACGGGTTTTACTCTTTGTACCGACATAGCAGTTCCCTCCTTGTTATGGTGTTGGGTAACGTACTTTCATCTGTGGCACCGAATGCGACTAAAAGGCGCCTAACTGACAAGGTGTAATGTGAATATCCATCTGATGGGCGAGGTAGCCGACCTGCATCTTGGGAATGTTGAACTCTTCCGCCAGCTTCCAGGCTTCGGCGCAGGAGAGTGTGCTGCCTGCGGCTGCGGCCAGCAGCGCACTTTTGAATCCCAGCGGGGTGGTGGCTTGTGACAAGGGCGTCCCGATCCAGCCTTTGCCGGCAGCATAGCCGAAGAGCCCAAGCTGGCAATGTGCGAGGTGGATTTGCAGCGCGTCGGCGGTCTGTCCTACGACTAACGGCTCCACGCCCGCAGCTTTCGCAATGGCAAACGCGGCGGCGCAGGAGAGCTTCCCTTCGTGGAGATGGCTACGGATGGCTTCGGCCAGGGCTTCGTTGATGACAAAGCCTTCGGGTAAGGGTTTTTTGTCCAGGCTCATGGTTGACTCCTTAACGTTGTGTTCTTGAGTACATCACTGTGGATCATCACATATCAAGCATATACCGATTTGCAAGATGGGCAAATGATAGGGCAAGCCAAGCGATTGCAATTTATCTCAAGGCCCTCTTCCGTTGTCATTCTGAGCGGCTTCCACGAGACACGTCCGCAGGAAGTCACGACAGCGAAGAATCTCGTTGTCTTTTCAGGGATCTTTCACTTTGTTCAAAGCGGGATCAGGGCAGACGCTGCTACTTGCGTCCTGCCGTGAATTTGTTACACTGAATCGACCGGATGCCATATTGGGGAAGGCGTGCGGCATGAGTGAGTTCACAATACCGTGTGGAGGTTGCAATGGGTATTAAAGCGATCCTGTTTGATTTCGGGGGCGTGTTGGTGCTGAGCGATGGCTACCCTCAGCGCGATCTATGGGAGCAGCGCCTGGGCATGGATCCGGGTGAGCTGCCCTCCCGCCTTTTCGATTCCGAGCAGATTTCCTCTGCCCTGGTGGGGCAGATTTCTGTCGAGGAGATGTGGGTGGGGTTCGGTGCGACGTTAGGCCTGGATGCAGCGGAATCTCGCAAGCTCTCCGAAGACTTCTTTGTGGGGGAGTACCTCAACGAGGAGCTGATTGCCTTTGCCCAATCGCTGCGTTCCCGCTACCGCGTAGCGGTTCTCAGTAATGCGTGGACCAACGCCCGCCCGCTTTTCACGGAGTGGTACCATTTGGACGCGGTCTTCGATCCGTTGATCATCTCGGCGGAGGTGGGACTGGCGAAACCTGACCCGCGGATCTACCATCTTGCGGCGGAGCGGGTGGATGCGCGCCCTGATGAGGTAGTTTTTCTGGATGACTCTCTCATGAATATCGAGGCCGCGCGGGAAGTGGGGTTCTGCGGGGTGCACTATCAGCATAACGCGCAGGCGATTGGCGAGATCTTGCGTTGTTTGGATGGAGACTGAATCCTCTTTGTAAAACACAAGACGCCTGCAGAAACCGCAGGCGTCTTGTCGTTCGTAAAAAGGTGCTTTTACCGTGTTCCTAAGAGGGCGTGGAGTGATTCACAGGCCGGGCAACCGCCACCCGGACGGATGATGGCGTATCCTGCCTGGGGGTCGCCCACACCGCCGCAGATGCCGTAGCAGTTCGCGTCCACGTTCCAGACGACCACGGCCCGCACCATGCCGGTCTGCTGGCTTAACTGCACAACCTCTGACAGCCACTGGGCCTGCTGGGCCACGGTCGTCGCGCCGCCCCACCAGAAGGTCTCCGGGATGGGGCCGTAGCCTTCGGGGGAGACGTACCCCAGCTCGGTGTAGAATAACTTCCGCGCGCCCCTGAAAATCTGATAGTAGGCTTGGGTTTGCGGCAGGAAGTACCAGGAGTGATGGTGATTGCCGCTGTCCGCCGGGTGTCCCGTCGTCGCCCCGGGCGCGGTGGCTCCGGCGTTGTGGTGCGCGCCGATGTAATCCATGCAGTTCAGACCGCCTGCATTGTAGACCCCCTGCAGCCAGGGAATGTCATCGCAGCCGCCGCCGTGGCACCCGCCGAAGTAGCCGGTAGGGGCAGGAGCGGCGCTGATCACCGCCGTGCCCGGGTTAGCTCCCTTGATGGCGATGTAAGCGTTGCACAGCAGACTGGTGTAGGAAGTCGGATTGATGGTCCCTTCGGTCCACTCCCGCGGCAGGTTGGGCTCATTCCAGATCTCGATAGCATCGGCCCCCGCCGCGGCCATCCCTGCAACCCAGCGGGAGATGTCGCGCTCGAAGCCGGAGTGCGTGGTCATCTCCGCGTCGCCCAACGCACTGAGTTGAATCTTGAAGCCGTTGGCGTGGGCTTCAGAGATGATGCCGCCCGCATCGTGAGGGTAACGTACCTGCACCTTGACCCAGTTCATCCCGGAGTAATGGATCAGGTCACGCGCCTGGAAGCCCTGCATGATGTGCCCGCCCAATTCGAAGTTGCCGCTGCTGCTGTAAACCGGTGCCGCGGGGACAGCCGGGGCTGCCGGTTTGGGCGCCGGCTTTGCGCTGAACGCTGCCGTGAGCGTGCGTGTCCTTCCGGCGGTGATGGGCAGTGATAGATCCTGGGCTGCGGGAATCCACAGGTCGGCGTTCTGGCCGACCAGACGCGCGTTGACCGTGTGAGCCCCGGGCAGCAGCGTGTAAGTGTACGTCTGGCCGGCTTCAACGGTGCCCATATCCTGTCCATCGATTACGACGCCGCAGCGGATGTCCTGCCCTGACTGGATGCCGGGGATCTTGCAGGTGAGCAGACCAAAGCCCATCAGGAACTCCTTGGCCGGGGTCACGGTGACTTCACGGCTCTGGTTGGCAGCGACCCACGTCTGCATGCTGGCGTCTTGATAACGATAGATGCCGTTGGCCGCGGGATCGACGATGGTTTGCACCTTGACGGTATGGACGCCTGGTGCGACGAAGACGTTCATGGCATTGGCCTGTCCGGCCACGGGCACATCATCGACGAGGATGTCCCCAACGATGCCGGGGACGGTGAGGCTGATCAAAAGCTGGCCTTTGCGGTTGAAGGTGGGGGTGAGCGTCTGAGTGCGTCCCCCAATGATGGTGATCAGCGTGTCCTGGGCGGCCGGCGACCACAGGTCGGCGTGCTGGCCGATGACCTGCGTGGTGAGGGTATACGCGCCGGAAGGCAGGGTCAGCGTCTGGCTCTGGCCTGCCTCGATGATCGCCGCGCCCTGGCCGTTGACCAGGACGAGGCAGCGCACGTCCTGCCCTACTTCGACGCTGGGGAGGGCGCAGGTGAGGCGGGCGAAACCCATCAGGAACTCCTTTGCGGGGGTCAGTACCACGGCGCGGCTCTGGTTCGCGGAGACCCACGACTGCGCGCTGGCGTCTTGATAACGGTAGATGCCGGCGGCCGCGGGATCGTTGATGGCCCGCACTTCGACGGTGTGCGCGCCCGGCGCGACGAAGGCGATGGTGCTGTTGACCTGTCCGGCGACGGCGACGCCATCGATGTAGATGTCACCGAAGATGTTAGGGAGCGCGAGGCTGATCAGAAGCTGCCCTTTGCGGTTGAAGGTCGCATCCACCGCTGTGGTTCTTCCGCCGGTGATGGTGATGGGATAATCGGCGGACGGCGGATCCCACAGGCCGGCGTGGGGCCCCACGAGATCCACGTGGAGCGTATGCTCTCCTACGGGAAGGGCGAAGGTCGTGGGCGTGGCAGGGAGCACCCCCGGCAGCGGCGTGCCGTCGAAGAACGGCTGGCAGGCGACGCTTTGTCCTTCCTCGACGGCCTTGACATCGCATTCGAATGCGAGCTGTCCTTTGAGGTAGGTGATCTGGGGGCGGAAGGTCAGCGCGCGGGCGGCGCCTGTCGCCACAACCACGTCGGTCTGACCGGCCTCCTGGTAGATGAAGATATCGCCGAAGCCGGCCTGACCGTCGGTGACATTCTTGACCTGGATCAGGTGCGGTGCGTCAGGGGCCACGGTGAAGTAGAGCGTGTTGACCTGCCCGCCCACGGCCGTGCCATCGACGTAGATATCCCCGCGCAGATTGGCGGGACTGAGCGTCACGTCGATACATCCGGCGGGGCCGTTATCCTGGGGACAGGGGGGCAGAGGGGCTGCCTCGATCTGTGCGGGCAGGGCCAGCAGCAGGAGCAGCAGGCCGAGCAACAAGGTGATGATTTTGGTCATGGAAAGTTCCTCCTCGCGTTTAATTCCAGTGCAATCTTGGGCTCAAGCCTGTGTGGGGATTTTCTGGGCCCGCCCCGGCCTGAGTGCTTGTGCGCAAGCTGCCCTGGTCATTTCATGGGAGATCAACCTGGCGTTTCATGCGGGTGGCGACAGGGAGAAAGCCCTGGCCCCGCCAGAAGCCGTTGCCCTCGACGTTATCCACTGCGACGTTCAGCATGACCTGTGCAATGGCACGGGAGGCAAACCAGGTCATGAGGGTGGCCAGGAGCGCTTTTCCTACGCCCTGTTTGCGATAGGCCGGAGCGACAAAGAAGTGCGTGATGTAGCCCGCGCGCTCCCAGTCCGGCATAAAAGGGTGTTCGGCGACATCGAAGGCCAGCCCATAAGCCATCGGGGTTTCCCCATCCAGCCCCAGGACCAGAAACATCGTTTCGTCGTCCAGTCGGCGGGTCACCCGTTCAAGAAAAGGCCCTTCGGGTGGGGTGCGTTGGTGGTGAGCCATCAGCGCCCGGCGCATCGTCAGTACGCCCGCCAGCAGGTGGGCTTCCGGCTGTTGGATGCGGATTAGACGAAACGTGGCCTCAGATGACATACGCTGACACCTCCGGCAAGCGTTAGGTTGACTAAGACTCTATTATATGCCTCCTGTGCAGGTGGCAACTGTGGGATGAATTCAGGGCAGTCGCATCTAAACTGTTGTACCCTCTTTTTGTCATTCTGAGCGCTTGTAGGTCGCGAAGAAGCTCGTTTTTGGCTGAATCACAGGTTGCTCTTCGAAGAAATTGACACAATATTGTCTATATATATTTGACAAAACTTGGACAAGATATATAATATAGATAGTTGTATACAAAAATACGCCTGAGAAGAAACCAAACCCTCAGGCACTTTAGAAAGAAAGAGGAGACTGTTGAGATGAAGACCTATCGTAACTTAGGAGCGTTTGCGGTTGTATTGTTGTTGGTCCTGGCTGCGTGTGCTGCCCCAACGCCTGCGCCGATGCCAGAACCTACACCGACCCCTATGCCTGAGGAGCCTATGCCCGCCGATATCGTCGATAGTGCGGTAAGCGATGGGCGATTCAAGACGCTTGCCACGGCATTGGAGGCTGCGGGGCTTGTCGAGACTTTGAAGGGCGAAGGGCCTTTCACTGTTTTCGCACCCACTGACGATGCTTTTGCCAAACTGCCCGAAGGCACGGTCGAGGGACTGCTGAGCGATATCCCTGCCTTGACCGATATTTTGCTCTACCACGTCGTTCCTGATAAGGTGATGGCGGCTGACGTGGTGGCTCTGGAAAGTGCCACGACCGTGTTGGGAAAAGAGGTTGCCGTCAAAGTCGAGGGTGATAAGGTGATGATCAATGACGCGCTGGTCGTGATCACCGATATCGAGGCATCGAATGGCGTCATTCATGTCGTCGACACGGTCTTGCTGCCGCCTGCCGATC
>JAVEWB010000324.1:0-3353 GCA_034004765.1 Anaerolineae bacterium | reverse complement strand
TGTTGTAACGCATATGAAGCGCACATCTGTTGCCTAGATCAAAGAATCGCAGTACAATGGAAGTATCCAGAAGTACGGACTGGCCTCGATAAAGAACGCAGTCTGCGTACTCAGGAAGAGGGGGGGAGTATGGCGGAAGAAGATCAGGAAAAGCAAAAAGAGAGTCTCGCGGTTAAGATGCAGAAGTTGCGTCGGGCCGTGGAGCGTGTGCGCAACGTACGTTCCTCAGAAGAAGATGCCCCGATCCAAAAAAAGTCCTGGCTCACCCGCTTGAAGGAGCAGTTGGGCCTTGGCGAAATGTCGCACGATTCCGATTGACAGAGTACAGATATCACACAGCGCGGACTTCAAAGTCCGCGCTGTGTTCATTGAGAAACCGCGCCCTCAACGACACAAACACACCTGCGCGCGAATGATCTCACAAATAGCGTGCACTTGGGCAGGTTCCAGGCCATCATACAACGGCAGACAAAGAACCCGCCTGGCAGCATCCTCGGCCACCGGCATGGGCTGCGAAGTCACATACGGCAGCGTATTAAGAGCAGGATAAAAATAGCGCTTAGGGTAGATGCCCTGCGCATTCAACGCCAAAAGAACGCCGAGCAGCACCGCCTCGGAAGAAAACAAAATGGGGTAATAAGCATAGTCATAGGTAGCCTCAGGCAGCAGCACAGGACGCGTCAGCTCTAAGTCACCAAGCAGCTCATCATAAAGTTCGCTCAGCCCCTTCCGTGCAGCAATCAGCTCGGAGACCTTGGGCAGCAGACACAGCCCCATCGCCGCGTGAAATTCGGAATTCTTGCCGTCGATACCCAGTCCCAATGCCTTATCTTCGCCGGGTCCATTGAAGCCGAAATAGCGCATAGCCGCAATCTTCTCGGCCAGGTCATCGTTGTCGGTCACCACAGCGCCGCCCTCAACGGTGTGAAAGATCTTCGTGGCGTGAAAACTGAGCGTGGAGATATCCCCATAAGCGAGCAAAGCGTGGCCCTTGTACTGCCCGTAAAACACATGGGCCGCATCATAAATAACCTTTAACCCATATCGGTCAGCAATAGCCTGAATGCGCTCGACATCGCAGGGATACCCGTAGATATGCACCGCAAGGATCGCCTGGGTCTCAGGCGTGATCGCTGATTCGATCAGAGCGGGGTCCAGGCACAGCGTTGCCGGGTCGATATCCACAAAGACCGGGCGGCATTTTTCCCAAACGATGCTGGAGGTCGTGGCCACATAGGAGAAGGGAGTGGTCAATACATCGCCCTGAACATTCAGCGCCTTGAGCGCGATCTGCAGCGCCACGGTTCCATTGTTCACAAAGAACAGGTGCTTGACACCCAACTGGCGCTCGAGCTGCTCCTCCAGTTCACAGGCCAAGGGGCCGTGATTCGTCAACTGTCCCCGTGCCCAGATCCCCTCCAGATAGCGCACGTACTCGTCCAGAGGAGGAAGATAAGGCCGGGTCACATTAATCTGCTTTTCAACCATAAGAGCACCTCTACCACATTATTGACAGCACAAACGGGCGGCAGAGCCGCCCGCCTAAAACCACCATCATGATGCCCTCACATCACACAAAAAGGGCGTGACATGAGGACTAACGAAGCAGGAGTGGGACAGACAGGAAAACTACCACCACAGCAGGAAAGCGTTCTGTGCCGATCCACGCAGCGCGTTGTAAGCCACATCAGCGTAGACCACCACTTCTTGCCCGGACTTACCGCCGGACACCGGAACGGCAACCCGTACGAAACCATTCTGATTGGTCAACAATCCGGTCTTCGAACCTAGAAGCTGGCCCGTAGAACTCATGAAGCGGATCCCCACCTGCGCATTATGGAGGGGAGCACCGGTATTATCGGTCACCAGCACCGAAATCTCCTGATTTCCTTGATTGCTCATCACGGAATAACGCACCGAGACCACCGCTCGGATAGCAGTCACAGAAGGTACCGTCGGTGTCATCGTGGGGTTTGATAAATTGGGGCGTGCAGCACCAGCAGGCACGAAAGCCTCTTCAGGGAACCTGGATTTATGCGCTTCGAAGTAAATATCCCCTAAGTTGCCAACCTGGACAGGAGCCACGCGATCGTCCGCATGCCACTCGAGCTTCATACGCTGGAAGTACTGGACGATCCGTCCATCCGCGTCATAGTGCATCTCGCTGATGGGGTAGCCAAAGACGATCAGACCGCCGTGGTTTTTGAAATAATCCAGAAAAGCATAAGAAACGATGTGCCCCGTCTCCTTGAAATAAACGCGGCGCTGCGAGGTAAACTGTGGAGGAGCAACTGAGGGTGTGGCATAGTTAAGATCATTTCCCAAAAGCCCCAACTGCACCTTGTACGGATCAGGGTTAGCAGGGTGCCACTCAAAACGAGCATTCTGGAAATACTGCACTTTGACGCCACGGTCTAAGAAAGATTCGGAAATGGGGTAGCCAAAGATTGCAAGGCCGCCATAGGTATCGAAGAAAGTCAGGAACTCCCCTTCAACACTATGCCCTGTCTCATCGAAATAACGAGAGCCTTGCTGAAGCGGTCGCGCCTGCCCTTGCTCCACAGGATAAAATCCCACAATAAGCATTAAAGCAAGGGCTAATCCTATTGTACTCACTGATTTACGTATGCACATTGCGCTCAGCCCGCCTTAAACACCCATGATCCGTGAAGTCCACCAACAACCGTGATCTCCGCAGCTTTGCCCTCTTAACTTGAATCCCATCACCTTGTTTAAGCAAAAACTAAATAGTTAGAAACTATCTAACCAAAACGGTTTCCTAAAGCTATATAGCCATTGTACACTAGAGTTGCCACTTTTGCAATCACTTTACCCTGTCCTAAAGTTACAAAATGGTTTCAATTGGTTAGAACAACACAAACATTTCCCCGGATACGTCTCAACCTGGGGACAGAGAGAATTCAGATGGACAACCTGTCAGGCTGCCCTACAAAGCTTACGGCACAGAGAACTTGACAGCGTTCCGGTGGCTCCTATAATGAAATTAGATTCTCACGAGTTGGATTATTCTATGAAGTCCAGTACAAATGATACATTAACTCGTGGTTAGAGTCCATATCATTATACTAGAACAATCCCAAAAGTTCAACAATAAAAGGAGTTCAGCCATGCAAAAGTGGAGTTGCGAAGTCTGTGGTTATATCTATGACCCCGCCGTGGGCGACCCCGACAACGGGATTGCGCCGGGCACCGCGTTTGAAGATCTACCCGATGATTGGGTATGCCCCGACTGCGGCGCTGAAAAGGATATGTTCGAGCCTTACGAGGAGTAATCCCGGCCCCGCAATGCCCCAAGGCACGGATTTGCAGCGCACCATCCGCCGGTCCGGTTT
>JAVEWB010000323.1:1952-3374 GCA_034004765.1 Anaerolineae bacterium | reverse complement strand
CCTTGAGGGGACGCGTATCGCCGTGGTCTCAAATCCGGTTGTTGCGCCGCTCTATGGGGCCAGAGTCGAAGCTGTGCTGCGCAGGATGGGATTGCAGCCCTTTGTCTGCCTCATCCCCGATGGCGAGCAGCATAAGACCCTGGATACGGCGGCTTCTCTCTATGAGCAGTTTTTGGCGGGCGGACTGGACCGCAGCGGTGGTGTGCTCTCGTTGGGTGGCGGCGTGACGGGGGACATCGCGGGCTTTGCGGCGGCCTCGTTCATGCGCGGGGTGCGTTTCGTGCAGGTGCCCACGACGCTGCTCTCGATGGTGGATGCCAGTGTGGGCGGGAAGACCGGCGTCGATCTGCCGCAGGGCAAGAACCTGGTGGGCGCGTTCAAGCAGCCGGATCTGGTGCTGATCGATCCTGAGGTACTGACGACGCTCCCCCCTGAGGAGCTTCGCGCGGGCATGGCGGAGGTACTCAAGCATGGCGTGATCGGTGACCCGGCGCTGTTTGCCGATCTGGAGGCCGGCCCACAAGAGGGTCAAGGGATCGGCAGCCAACAGATCGCACGGGCGCTGCGGGTCAAGGCGGCGATCGTCGAGGAAGATCCTTTTGAGCAGGGACGGCGTGCGGTGCTCAATCTGGGGCACACGGTAGGCCATGCGCTGGAGCGGCTGAGCGGCTTCCGTCTGCGCCATGGCGAGGGAGTGGGGATCGGCATGGTCGCGGCGGCGCGGATCGCGGCGATGTTGGGGCGGGCCGATTCTGCACTTGTAGGACGCATCGAGGCGGCGCTGCAGGCCTGGGGGCTGCCGGTGCGCTGCCCGGAGTTTGCCGTTGAGGCGATTTGGGGGGCGATGGCCCACGACAAGAAGCGGCAGGGGAGCGGGCTGCGTTGGGTGCTGCCCGGTGCGGTAGGGCAGGTAGAAATTACCGAGACGGTTCCCCGCGAGGTAGTCGTGGCCGTTCTACAGGAGATGGGGGCGAAGGGGAAATGATGGAAGAAAGCAAGGAGCAAGATCGGCTGTTTAAGATTCTGGTGCTGCACGGCCCGAATCTCAATTTGCTGGGGCGACGCGAACCGGAGACCTATGGGCGGATGACGTTAGTGCAGATCGACGCGGCGCTCTGTGAGGCAGCGGAGGGACGCGCGGAGCTGCGGATCGTGCAGTCGAACCATGAGGGGGGACTGATCGACGCGCTGCATGGGGCGATGGACTGGGCCGACGGCGTGCTCATCAACCCGGGCGGCTACACGCACACGAGCGTCGTGCTGCGGGATGCCATTGCGGGCATTGGGCTCCCGGCGGTGGAGGTGCATCTTTCGAACATCCACGCGCGCGAAGCTTTCCGTCACACGTCGCTGACCGCAGCGGTCTGCCTGGGGCAGATCTGCGGCTTCGGCTGGCGCAGCTACCTTCTGGGGTTGTCCGCC
>JAVEWB010000323.1:0-1852 GCA_034004765.1 Anaerolineae bacterium | reverse complement strand
GGTGGAGGTGCATCTTTCGAACATCCACGCGCGCGAAGCTTTCCGTCACACGTCGCTGACCGCAGCGGTCTGCCTGGGGCAGATCTGCGGCTTCGGCTGGCGCAGCTACCTTCTGGGGTTGTCCGCCTTGTTAGAGCATCTGGCCGAGCGCGCCGGAAAATAGGGAAACTTTGCGTTTTTGGCGCGGCTTTGCCGCGCCAAAAAACACTGTTAAAAGAAAGTCTACACCCCTGGTGTTACTGCTGATGAAGGAGGGGTGGATGCGCCGCATCCACCCCTCCTTAAATTTTACCCTACGATAAGTTGCGTCTTTGTGGGCTTGTGGATATAATCATTTTCAGGAGATTGTTGTTTGTAAACTGGGCATCACTGTGGTTTCGGTCTCGACCAATCGATGAAGTGAGATAATGTCCCTGCGCACGCTTTACCAAACCTTGCTCGACAGCGACCTGGGTCGCCTCCGCGTGATCGCTCAGCAGTGGGAGATCCCTTTCACCGCTGAGCGTCGTCCTGACCTTGCGGCACTCCTGGCGGATGGCATGGCCCACGCCGAGGCGGTCGAGCGCGCCTGGCTGGCACTCCCTCCTGAGCCGCGCGCTGCGCTGGAAGACCTGCTGCGCCGCGGCGGCAGCGTGCCCTGGGCTATCTTTGCCCGGCACTGGGGGCAGGTGCGGGTGGTGGGCCCGGGGCGATTGGAGCGGGAGGAACTCTGGCGCGACCCGGTCTCCCCTGCGGAAGCACTGTGGTATTGGGGATTCCTGCAGCGCAGTTTTGTGGATGGCGCGACTGTCCCGGTGGAGGTGGCTTTCGTCCCCGAGGATCTCCGCCTTTATCTGCCCGAACTCCCCCCACTGGAAGTCTCCTTGCCGGAGGCCACAGCCCCGCCCCTTCGCGTCGCCGCCGGAAATGATGGGCTGGGGGACGAATTGGTGACGTTGTGGGCCTATCTGCAGAACAACCTCGTGCGTCCGCTTGAGGATGGAAGCTGGCCGCTTTCCAATCGAAAGAAGCTCCTGCGGCAGTTCCGTGAGCCTGCGGCACTGCGCCTGACGTTGGTGGAGACACTCTCACTGGAGCGGGGCTGGATTCGGATCGATGATCGCGGCCTGCTGCGTCCCAACCCGGAGCCGGTGTTGGAGTGGCTTCAGGCCGACCGTTGGGAGCAGTGGAAAGGGTTGGCTCACGCCTGGGAGGAGAGCAGCCGCTGGAACGATATTACGGTCGTGCCGACGCTGTACTGTGATTCCCTTGCGGACTGGCCCGGCAGCCCTCAAGTCGCGCGGCGCAATGTCCTTGCAACGCTGCACTACTGCCGGCCCGGCGTTTGGTACGCGCTGGATGAACTGGTCGATTATATGCGTGTGTACAGCCCCGATTTTCTCCGCCCCGATGGGAATTATGATTCCTGGCGTTTGCGGGACGCTCTCACCAAGGCCCCCCTACGTGGATTCGAATCCTGGGATGCGGTGGAGGGTGCATTGCTGGTCTTTCTGCTGACGGGGCCGCTGGCCTGGTTGGGGCTGGTTGATCTGGGGAGCAATGCACTCTATTTGCCCCCGGAGGCCGTGCGGCTCACAGCGGCAGGGGCTGCATTTTTGGAGTTGGGTGATCCTCCCGAACTTCCTACCCCTCCTATGGCGCAGATCCAGCCGGATGGCCTGATCACCGTACCGCAAGGACGGCGTTATGAGCAGTTCCAGTTGTGTCGGATTGCACAACCGGAAGGGCAGGGGGTTTCCGGGCAGTATCGTCTGACGCCGCATTCGCTCTCACGCGCTCGAAACCAGCGCATTTCGTTGGAGCGCATCCTGGAGTTCCTGGAGCAGGCAACAACGGAGCCGCTCCCTGAGAC
>JAVEWB010000322.1:0-3392 GCA_034004765.1 Anaerolineae bacterium | reverse complement strand
TATCGCCCGATTTCTCTATACTGGGGCGTAGGGCTGACCCTTCTTGGGATCTTTGGCTGGATGAGGTTCTATGTACGCAAGAGACATGCATGACTCGGTGCGCGATATGCTGGTTCGCGGTGTTGCGGCGGCCAGGGTCGGCGATGGAGATGAGGCCCGTTTTTACCTCGAATGGGTGCTGCGCTGCGGAAATGCCGGCCAAGAGGGTGAGACAGAAGCCTGGATGTGGCTGAGCCGGATCTCGAAGGACCCTAAGGAAAAGCGCGACTGCCTGGAATCGGCGCTGGCCATCGACCCCTTCAACCCCGAGCTGCGGCGTGATCTGGCGATCCTGGACGGGAAGTTGAACCCGGAGGAGATGATCAACCCGGATGCACTGCCGCTGTCGGATGGGGGCGGCGGCCCTTCGCTGTGTCCTGAGTGCGGGGGAGCGCTGATTTTCACCGCCGACGGGACCGGGCGGGAGTGCGAGCGCTGTGGGTGGCGCGCCGGTCGCGATGCTTCCGCCGATGCGGACCCTGAGGTGCTGCTTGAACAGGGGATTGCGGCGGCGAAGGCCCGGCAGCCCCAGGAAGCGCGCCGCCTTCTGACAGCAGTGGCGAAGAGGAATGTACCGGTTCCCCTGCGCATCCAGGCCTGGTTCTGGCTGAGTGAGCTTTACGGTCGAGCGGATGAGAAGCGTGCCTGTCTGGAGGAAGTGCTGCGCCTCGATCCGGATAACCCGGTGGCGCAGCGGGGGCTCACCTTTCTGGCGTCCCAGCCCCCCGATGAAGCGGATGAGATTGCCGTACAAAGTACACCGTCGCCGATACCGCTTCAGTCACGGCGTTTTACCTGCACACAGTGCGGTGGGAAGATGGCTTTCGAGCCGGGGGGCACGATGCTCCGCTGTCCTTATTGTGGGCGCAAGCAGAGTCTTCTGGCTGCCGTGCAGGAGGGTGCGCTGGTGGAGGAGCACGATTTTACCATCGCTCTGGCCACCAAAGAGGGACATTCTCGCCCTGTGGGGATGCGACCTTTTCAATGCCAGGGTTGTGGGGCCTCTTTTCTGCTGGCTCCCGGCGTGCTTTCCTTTTCCTGTTCTTACTGCGGTTCTCCCCATGTGGTGGAGATGCCTACCCGCGAGATCATGCTGCCCGAAGGGGTCATCCCTTTTGGCTGCACGTATGAAGAAGCGTGTGCCGCTTTTCACCGCTGGCTGGAGCAGGAAGGGCCGGACGATGGGAGCCTGGTTGCTGAGCCCAAGGGCCTTTACCTGCCTGTGTGGACCTTTGATGTGGGAGGTTCGCTGGGGTGGAAGTGTACGTTGGTACGACGTAATAATATTGCGTTGGCTCGAATTGTCGAAGTCGACGATTACCCCATTGACTGCGATGATGTCCTTGTGCCTGCAAGCCATACGCTGCCCACCGATCTGATGGGCGAGGTCGATACATTTAACTCGCATAGTGCGGTTCCTTACGATCCGGGCTACCTGGCAGATTGGCCTGCGGAGGTCTATGCGATTACTGCCTCCGATGCCTCACTGGTAGCCCGCCAGAAGGTCCTGCGTCAGGCAAAGCAAGGGGTTACGATTCAGGCCGAGAACAGCGGAACCATGAATGAGGATATGCGTGATCTGACGATCGATACCTCACGGCTTTTCATTTACGCTTACAAGTTGATTCTGGTGCCGCTGTGGATCGCGCGCTATCGCGATGATGAGGCCTCCTATATGGTAGTGATCAACGGGCAGACCGGTCATGCCCGGGGACAGAAGCCGGCCTCCTGGCTGAAGAAGTTTGTGGGCGGATTGTTCGCATAGGCGGCTACGCTGAAGGGGCGAAGCGCTCACGGCTGGTGGCCAATCCTTGCATGATGACCTCTGCCAGCGTGGATAAATCAATCGGCTTGAGCTGCCACCCTACCAGTTCTTCGAAGGATAGGTTAGTCAGATCTTCGTTCAATGGATGCCCTGTGAGCAGGATGACCCCTACCGGCCAGGCGCGGTCGTGGATGGCGTACAGCAGGGCCATCCCCCCCATCTCCGGCATGACCAGATCGCTGAGAAGCAATGCGATGCCCTCTTCCCCGCCGATGCCTTGCTCTTCTATCAGGGCCAGGGCTTCTCGTCCATTGGAAGCGCCAAGGGTGCGATAGTTCAGCGCGGTCAGGTTGTCGATGAGCGCAATGCGCAGCGCCGGATTGTCCTCCACGATCAGGATGACCTCACCTTTCCCTTGGGGGAGTGTCGATACAGCCTCGTTTTTCATTGGGACGGCTTCTTCTACTGCCGGGAAGTAGATTGCAAACGTGGCTCCCTTGCCCGGCTCAGCCTCCACGGCGATGTGGCCCTCATGCGCCTCCACGATGCCGTAGACCTGGGCCAGTCCCAACCCGGAGCCCTTTCCGCGTTCTTTGGTGGTGAAGAAGGGATCGAAAATATGCGGGAGCGCTTCTGTGGGAATGCCGGTTCCGGTATCCATGACCCTTAGACGTATCCATGTGCCGGGGGTTAGTTCCGGCAGAGGCGCTGTCTTGGAGGTGATCTCCATCCGATCTAGTGCCAGGTGCAGCGTTCCCCCCTCCGGCATGGCATCGCGCGCGTTGAGCGCCAGGTTGGTCAGCATCTGGTTGAGGCGTGTGGGTTCGCCGTCGATGGTCAGGTCGTTCTCGGCGTAGTCCATCTTCAGTTCGATGCTCTCCGGCAGGGTGCGCTCCCACAGCTTGACGGCCTCTTTGACCAGCGGCACCAGATTGAGCGGATGGCGCTCAAGGGGGGTGCTGCGGCTGAAGTCCAGGATCTGCACGATCAGATCGGTGGCTGCTTGTGCCTGTTTGGCAATCGTTGCCAGGTGGCGGTGAGCACGTTCGTCCAGATCCGAGATACTGTTGAGCATCTGGGTATAGAGCACGATCACCGCCATGATGTTGTTGAAATCATGTGCAATGCCGGCAGCGAGCTGTCCCACGGTGGCCAGCCGCTCCTGCTGCTGCTCGCGCTGCTCCGCCTCGCGCTGCAGCGTGATGTTGCGGATGACCAATACCCACCCTTCCGGTTCGGCGGAGAACTCGAAGGGACGGGCAATGACCTGGAAAGCCCGCCCCGGAGTCTCGACTTCATGCCACAGCCCTCTGGGCGGCGACGTGAGCAGTTCATCCAAGAAACGGTTGCCCAGGTGGTGGATGGGACTGCTGTCCCATCCGGGGGCCAGGGTATTCAGATCGCCCTGCCCCAGGCGGTTGACTTGCCGGACATTTCTTGCCGCATCCAGGAGAATCACGCCTTCCGGAACGGTATCCAGGAGCTGTTGGATGCGCCTCGCCTCGTTCTGAATTTGACTCAGGAGGCGCTCGCTCTCGATCTCTGCGTTCTTGCGATTGGTGACATCGTAGAGGGTGCCTTGCGTGTA
>JAVEWB010000321.1:0-3392 GCA_034004765.1 Anaerolineae bacterium | reverse complement strand
GCCGGGCATGCCGGGGATCGCCATCGGGGAGATGCCGTCTTCCGTATCGCGATAACGACGGTAATCGCCTGCCAATTCTTCCGGCGTGGGAATCTGCCGTTCCAGGTATTCGCACCAGTCCCCGGCGCGTGGTGTGGGGTAGGGCATGGTCTCGACGCGCGAGGCCATCGCCTGATCCGACAGGACGATGACGGGGGTTTGATAATACTCCGCCAGGCTGAAAGCGTTGACCATCTCGTAGTAACAGTCCTTGACCGAGTCGGGGGCCAGCACAAAGCGCGGGGCATCGCCATGCCCACCGTAAAGCGACAGGAAGAGATCTCCCTGGGAGGTCTTCGTGGGCATACCGGTCGAGGGCCCGGCGCGCTGTACGTTGACGACCACAATGGGAATTTCCGCCATGCTGGCCAGCCCCAAAGCCTCGATCATCAACGAGAAACCGGGGCCTGAGGTTGCCGTCATGGAGAGCTGCCCCGCGTAAGAAGCTCCGATGATCATGTTGATGGCTGCGATCTCATCCTCTGCCTGGACGACGGTGCCGCCGAAAGCGGGCAGGTATTTGGCCAGGGCTTCCATGACCGACGTGGCCGGTGTGATGGGGTAGCCGCTGTAGAAGCGGCAGCCTGCCTCAAGGGCTCCCAGCGCCATGGCATCTGCACCGGAAAGAATGAGATGTTCTTTCGGCTTGTCCGGCAGCGGCAAGGCGTAAGGAAAGGGCTCGGGATAATGCTCTTGCACATACTTGTAGCCGCTTTCCAATGCCTGCAGGTTATTCTCCATAACGTCTTTGTGTTTGCCCATACCCTCCAGGACGATCTCGGTCGCCGCTTTCAATTCAAACCGGAAGAACGCGGCGAGCGCGCCGACCATGACCAGGTTTTTGCCGCGCTGCCAGTTGATGTCCTGCGAAATCTGCCCGGCAGGCACCGGATAGCAGGCTCTTCCTTGAACGTCCGGGCTCTCCAGTCCCCCCGGATCATAGATCAGAACTCCTTTGGGGCAGAAATCCGCGTGATTTTCTTTCCAGGCCTGCTCATTCATGGCGACCAGGACATCTGCTTCATCGCCTTCGCTCAGCACGCGCTCGACGCCGAGGCGGGCCTGTACCAGTACCTGCCCCCCCTTGATTTCGGCAGGGTAAGTGCGGAAGGTGTAGACCTCCAACCCTGCACGTGCAGCAATACGCGTGAAGAAATCACCCAGAGTGACGGTCCCCTCTCCGGCCTCTCCCCCTACGCGGACAACGACCGTGTTGTCAGTGATACTCATGGTTCCTCCTCAAGGTTATAACTACCTATGCTTCTTCCTTATGAACCACTGCGGTGACCTCTCCGCTGCCCCAGGTTTCGACCTCACCATGGGGACCCAGGGCCAATGCACTCCCCTCAGGAACGCCCAGGCCCAAGGCCCCTGTATAGGATTGGATCATAGTACGCAGGGCCTCGATCTGTTCGATGCGTGTGAAGTGCGGCATCACAACCGTATGGTGGACGAAATTCAAGCCTGTGACTTCGCTGTCAAGCAGAGCATCCCCCGGGATCCATGTGCCCAACGCGGCGGCCCCACCGCCGGCGCCAACGATGATCAGCCCTTGCAAGGTCGCAAAGCCTTTGACAATTTTGTGGATGGCGGGACTGCTGCGCAGGCTGTGGATCAGGAATGACGGGTCGTCCCCGCCCAGATAGAGAATCCCCGCCTCGGAGAGGAGCGATAGGAAATCGTCTTCTCGAAAAATTTGCTCTTTTCTTTGGCTGAGCACAAAGGCTTCGCCTCCCGGACCCCCCAAAGCTTGATAGTGTTCCAGGATGGCCTCGGCTTCCTCCCGATGGCCGTTGGAGAGCAGTACCGCCATAGGGCGATCCAGATTGGCAATACTCAGGATATGGGCGTCGATGCTGTCGGTCTCACCGCGTCTCCAATCTCCGCCGCCTGAAAGGACCAGCCATCCTTCCCCATCAACCCATTGTAGAGGGCCGCGTTGTGGCATCAGGCACCCTCCGGCGGCATCAATTTCCGCAGTGCAGCCATCATCACCCCCAAGCCGACGGGCAGGGCAGCTTCATTTACCATAAAGTGGGGATTGTGATGCGGCGTTGGCGGTTGATCTTCCGGAGTGCAGCCTACGAAGAAGTAGCAGCCGGGGATCTCCCGCAGGAAGTAAGCGGCATCCTCACTGGCCATGGTCCGCAGACCGGTATCGAGCGCGCTTGCTCCCAGCACCTCGCGGATAGCCGCGTGGACGATCGCGGTTGCGGCCGGATCATTGACTAAGGCCGGTCCCAGTTCCTCGACCGTTACCTCGGCTCGCGCGCCCATCATCTGTGCGGTGCTTTCGACGATCTGATGCAGGCGCTGCAGGACGGTCTCACGTACCGTCGGATTGTAGGTGCGGATGGTGCCTTTGAGCAGAGTCTGATCGGGGATGATGTTGAAGGCTTCGCCACCTTGTACTATGCTTACCGTAACCACCGCAGCTTCTTCCGCTCCCACGTTGCGGCTGACGATAGTCTGCAGGGCGGTAACGATCATCGCAGCGGTGACGATGGAATCTACGGTTTCTTCGGGGTGTGCGGCGTGACCTCCTTTGCCAGTGATCACGGCCTGCCAGGATTCAGCAGCGGCCATCACCGGGCCGGGGGTCGCACTGACCGTTCCGGTGGCCAGATCGCTCCAGACGTGCAGCACCAGTACGTAATCCGGGCGCGGGTTTTCCAGAACGCCCTCCTGCACCATGATTGCTGCTCCGTTCAATCCCTCTTCGCCGGGTTGGAACACCAGTTTGAGCGTTCCTTGCCAGGTGTCCCGTGTGCGCATCATCAACTCGGCCACGCCGAGCCCTATGGCCATGTGGGCATCGTGCCCGCAGGCATGCATCGTTCCCGGATTTTGCGAGGCGTAGGGAAGTCCGGTTTCTTCCTGGATAGGCAGCGCATCCATGTCTGCCCGCACCATGACGGTAGGGCCGGATCCGTTTTCTAACAGCCCGACCACGCCTGTAGTGGCAATACCTTCTTGAACCGCATAGCCCATCTCTCGCAGGGCGCGGGCTATCTTCTCTGCCGTGCGGTTGAGTGCCAGTCCCACTTCCGGGTAGCGGTGGAAATCCCGCCGCCAGGCGACGAGCTGTTCGTAGAGCGTTTGTGCTTCATCCAGACCGTGCATATAGCCTCCCGTGGTAGCCAAAGGCCTTGTTTTTGCATTCGTCCACCTATTGTAACATACCCATTCCAATGAGCAACGGTATTTTTTACTGTCTTTTTGGGGAAATGATCATAAAGAAAATTTTTAGGGGTTTGAGATGCGACATCGCCGCACCTCAAACCCCGTTTGCTTCCTGTCGTAGAGGAGGGGAAAAGCGGATAGGATTGAATTGAGATGCGATGGCTCTGAAT
>JAVEWB010000021.1:0-15944 GCA_034004765.1 Anaerolineae bacterium | reverse complement strand
AAGGTGATGGCGGCTGACGTGGTGGCTCTGGAAAGTGCGACCACCGTGTTGGGAAAAGACATTGTCGTCAAAGTAGAGGGTGATAAGGTGATGATCAATGACGCACTGGTCGTGATTACCGATATCGAGGCTTCGAATGGCGTCATTCATGTCATCGACACGGTCCTGCTGCCGCCTGCCGATCTGCCTGACATCGTGGATACCGCGATCAATGATGGGCGTTTCACCACACTGGTTGCGGCGGTGGAAGCTGCGGGCCTGGTTGAAACCTTGAAGAGCGAAGGACCCTTCACCGTCTTTGCCCCCACGGATGATGCTTTTGCAAATCTTCCCGAGGGTGTAACGGTGGAAGGCTTGCTGGAAGATCTTCCCCTGCTGAAGAATATCCTACTCTATCACGTCGTTTCTGGTAAGGTGATGGCGGCCGACGTGGTGGCTCTGGAAAGTGCGACCACTGTTTTGGGAAAAGACGTGGCGATCAAGGTTGAAGGTGACAAAGTGATGCTCAATGATGCACAGGTCATCATCACCGATATCGAGACCTCCAACGGTGTCATCCACGTCATCGACAGCGTGCTTCTTCCTCCTCAGGATATCGTTGATATCGCCGCTGCGGATGGGCGGTTCACGACGCTGGTCACTGCCTTAGAGGCTGCGGATTTGGTTGAAACGCTGAGAGGTGAAGGTCCATTCACGGTCTTTGCCCCCACGGATGACACGTTCAAGAAGCTCCCTGCCGGTACGGTTGAGGGATTGCTGAAGGACATCCCGGCTCTGACCGACATCCTGCTTTACCATGTGGCTCCGCAGAAACTCGTGGCGGCGGATGTCATCGATCACGAAAATATCGCGACGGTTCTGGGGCAGGATCTCCCTGTTGCGGTGCACGGTGATGGCAGCGTCATGGTTGGCGAAGCAACCGTGGTGATCACGGACATCGAAGCTTCCAATGGTGTGATACATGTGATCGACACCGTGTTGATCCCACACAGCCAATAGATGATCAGTTCCGATAGGGATATGGGGACGGTGTGCAAAACAGCGAGTGATCTGTATCCCTTCTCACCTTTGCAAACTCAGCGGGCTGCATGCAGCCCGCTGAGTCTATAGTGGGGCCTTACCTTCCGTCGGATATTGCAGCCCCCATTGCGCGCGGATGGCATCCATCGTCTTCATGATGGACAGCGTCTCATCCAGCGGCATGATCTCGCTCTCTATCTTCCCATCCCGCAGACACTGCATGACTTCGGCGGCTTCGTAGTTGTAGCCATTGCCGGTAAAGGGAAGGTTCAGCGTTGTCCGCTTTTGGGCCACGTAGCGCCTCCAGAAATCGGCCAGCCCCAGACTCTTCCCGAGGCTCTTCAAGGCGATAGGGAGCGGCAGCGCAGTGGGCATGGATTCCCGGGTGACGGAGAGTGTGAGCTGCGTGGGTTTGTACATCGGGGTGTGGATTTTGATGGACCCTTCGGTGCCCATCAGCGTGGCCTCGATGGGGGTCTGTGTCCGGGTGGCCGCATAGAGCAGCGCAAGCTGCCCCTCCGGGTAGCCCAAGATCACCGCAGATTGTTCGTCCACGCCGGTCTCTCCTAGGTGTGCCATGCTGACGATGCTGCTGGGTGCGCCGAGGAGCATGGAGGTCAGCGAAAGGGGGTAGATGCCCACATCGAGCAGGGCGCCGCCGCCGAGTTCGGGGGAAAACAGTCGATGGCTCGGATCGAAGGGCGCACGAAAACCGAAGTCGGCGGTGATCATGCGCAGCTCACCGATGGTCCCTGCAGCCAGCAGCTCTCGCACTTTCACCATCGCCGGCAGGAAGCGCGTCCACATTGCCTCCATGAGGAATAAGCGATGCGTGCGCGCGGCATCAATGACCTCGATGGCCTCTGCCGCATTGAGGGTAAAGGGCTTTTCACAGAGGACCGCCTTGCCGGCCTCCAGGCAGAGCAGGCAGTTCTCTTTGTGCAGGGGGTGCGGCGTAGCGATGTAAATCACATCGACTTCCGGATCTTTCACCAGGGTCTGGTAACTGGCATGACGATGCGGCACGTTGAACCGGTTGGCAAAGGCGTTGGCCGAGGTGATGGAGCGTGAACCTACTGCGATCACCTCCGCGTCCGGGAGAGCACGCAGCCCCTCGGCAAAGGACCGTGCAATATTGCCCGTACCCAGAATACCCCACCGAATCTTAGGGTCCATGCTACCTCCATCTGTTTTTGGTTTCAAAGGGGAATTGCGTTAGATTAGCTTTTTGCCGGATTGTTGCCCTGCTTTTTCTAACTTTTGTTGGTCTTGACTTTCATTCTATTGTATAATGTATTTATGAATCCGCACAGGTACTGAAAACCGCGTGTTTCGAAGACGAAAGGAGTGTGATTTCAGTGAGTCAACAAACATTTGACTTGGGGCAGCTTTTTCGTATTGCACAGCAAGCGATGGCGGCCAACCGCCAACAGGTCAATGATCTGGATGGGTACAATGGGAATCACGGTGACAACATGGCCGAGAACCTCCGCATGATCAGCGAGGCCTTACAGGCCCAGCAGAGTCAACCTCCGGCAGAGGCCCTGCGCTATGCCGGGGAGAAGCTCTCGGAGGCGGGGAAGGGGGGCACCAGCCCTTACTACGCCCAGGGGCTGCTTCAAGCGGCGAGTAAACTTGAAGGACATACGGCGCTGGATGAGAACGATGTGATGACGCTGGTGCAAACATTGTTAGGGGCTGTGCCCGCGCAGGGGAGTCCACAAAAGGAAGAGGCCAGCACCAGCGTACTGGAGCAGGTGATGCGTCATGCCGGCGTTCAACTGCCGCAGCAAGAGCAGCCGCCGGCCGACGATACGACGGATCTTGGGGATGTTTTGGAGCGATTGCTCCCCGCAGGGCTGGCATTCTTGCAGGCACGACAGGCTGGGGCGGATACGTCGAAGGCGGTGCAAAAGGCGCTGTTGACCGCGTTGTTGGGTGGGCAGGTACAGCCCTCGCAGGCGAGTACGCCGCGTGAGGCTGCGGGCGGTTTGATCGCCCAGAGTATGCTTCAGATGTTGTTGGGACAGTAGCAGTTCGGTTTTACGCTTATACACAATCAACTTTTGGAGGGTTTGAGCAATGGCAGACGAGGAAAAGAAGAAGAAGGGGCTGTTGGATAAGGCAATCGATGCGCTGACCGACCGCGATGAAAAAGCGGCTGCTGCGGAAGCTGCCGAGGCGGCTGCAGCGGCAGCACAGAAGGCCAAGGCTGATGCTGCGATCGCAGAATCGAAGCGAAAGATTGCGGAAGCACGGGCCGAAGCCGCAGAGAACAAGGTCAAGGAAGCTGCGGAGAAGGCCGAGGCGGAGAAACGTGCCGCTGCAGCCAAAGAGCACGCCGATCGGGTCCGCGAGCAACTGGAGGAGCAGCGTGCGGCAGCGCAGGCGGCTAAGGAGGAAGCTGAGAAGCGGACCTATGTGGTCAAGTCCGGCGACAGCCTCAGCAAGATCGCCAAGGAGATGTTGGGGGATGCCAGCCGTTGGCCGGAGATCTTCGAGCTGAACAAGGACATCATCAAAAATCCCAACCTGATTTACCCGAATCAGGAGCTCAAACTGCCCAAGTAATCCGGCGCTTGAGACAAGTTGCCCCCCTTAGAGCATGCTCTAAGGGGGGTTTCTTTTCTATGGCCAGGAGGTGCAGCTATCCGAATAGATGGATCGCCGCGATGATGGGCGCGAAGAGCGAGGACACCAGGGACATGACCGTGATGAGGGTGTTGAGTGAGGGCCCGGCAGTGTCCTTGAAGGGGTCACCGACCGTATCGCCGACAACGCTGGCCTTGTGAGCCTCGGAACCCGGACCGCCGTATTGGCCGGTTTCGATGAATTTCTTGGCGTTGTCCCACAATCCACCGGCGTTGGACATCAACAGGGCGAAGATGACGCCGGTGAAGATGCTGCCGCCCAGGAAGCCGCCCAGTGCATTGGGGCCTAAGATAAAGCCCACCACGAGGGGCAGCACGACGGCTAAGAGTGCGGGAATGACCAGTGAGGAAAGGGCTCCTTGGGCTGCTAACCCGACACAGGTATTGTAATCGGGCAGATCCGTCCCTGCCAGGATACCGGGCTTCTGACGAAACTGACGGCGGATCTCCTCGATCATATCGAAAGCGTTGTGCGTGACCGCCAGCATGGTCAGCGCGCTGAAGAGGGGCGGCGTCATGGCTCCGAGAAGGACACCTGCAATGACCAGCGGGTCCAGGAAGCTGATTTGCAGGGTAACGCCGCGCGCCTCGACGACCTCGGCGTAGGCA
This sequence comes from Anaerolineae bacterium, assembly GCA_034004765.1. Taxonomy (GTDB): domain Bacteria; phylum Chloroflexota; class Anaerolineae; order B4-G1; family SLSP01; genus JAVEWB01. The sequence goes on along the minus strand of JAVEWB010000021.1, from coordinate 11,664 downwards.
GCAAAAAGGGCCAGTACGGTCAGTGCGGCAGCGCTGATCGAGAAACCTTTGGTGATGGCTTTGGCGGTATTGCCTGCAGCGTCCAAGATGTCGGCAGTATCGATGACTTGCTGGGGCATGCCGGCCATTTCTGCAATGCCACGGGCGTTGTCCACGATGGGTCCATAGGCATCTGCGGAGACGATCATGCCGCTCACCGCCAACATACCGACCGCACTGATCCCAACGCCGTAAGCACCGGTCAAATTGGGGCTGGCATCGGTTAATAGATAAGCGATCAGCATGGCTGCGACGATGCCCAAAATGGAGGGTACGATGCTGATCAGACCATAGCTGAAGCCGGTGATGATGGTGATTGCTGCGCCGGATCCGGAGACCCTGGCCGTCTCATTGACGGGCTTGTGCTCCTCGTTGGTGAAGTAATCGGAGGTGAAGCCGATGAGCACGCCGGTGATCAATCCGGCAATGGCAGCCCAGAAGACGCTCAGATCGTATCCGCCGATCAGGACGACAGGGATCAGCATCGCGGCGAAGATCCCGCAGGTGATCAGTGTCCCACGGTTCAACGCTGCGCCGGGTTTCCCCTTTTTGCCTACATGTACGAATTGTAACCCTATCAACGAAGCGATAATGCCCAGTGTGCAGAGAATCAAGGGAAAGAGAGTGTATTGTCCACGCACGCTTACCTGGGGCAAAGTGAATCCCAACAGCATCACGGCGACGGCGCTGGCTACGTAGCTGTCAAAGATATCAGCTCCCATACCAGCGACGTCTCCGACATTATCGCCGACGTTGTCGGCTACGACGGCAGGGTTGCGGGGATCGTCTTCAGGGATGCCGAGCTCTATTTTGCCGACCAGATCGGCAGCGATATCCGCAGTCTTGGTGTAGATGCCGCCGCCTGCTTTGGCCAGCAGTGCCAGCGTCGAGGCCCCGAAGCTGAATCCTAACACGATTTCGGGGTCACCGGTGAACACCATAATCAGGCTCATGCCGATTACCGCCAGACCCACCATGGCCAATCCCATGACAGACCCGGCGTTGAACGCGACTTGAAAGGCTTTGTTAATATTTTGATACGCGGCCGTGGCCGTGCGGACATTGGCCGCTACGGCAACGCGCATGCCCATGTACCCGGCAATGGCAGAGCAGAGTGCCCCGCCGACAAAAGCCAGCGCCATAGTAATCCCACGGGCTGGGCTCACAGAAATGGCCCCGGCTGTTCCTAGGTGGGCAATATCAAAGCTAAAGACAATCGCAATGAGGATCCCCAGGGCAACCGCCACCAGTGCCAAAGCGGTATAAAGGCGCTTTAAGTACGAAGTGGCTCCTTCACGAATCCACTTGGCAACCTGCTGCGCGCGTTCTGTCCCTGGTTCTTGTTTGTTGACCCAGATATAAAGTCCGATTGCTGTGCCCACGGATAGGAGGCCGGCGGCTATGCTGACGATAAGCCATGCTTGCATGTGCTACCTCCTTGTTTGAAATAGTGTCTATTTTGCTGTACTTAGATGCCCGAGTAAGCAGCAGAATCCTGGATGCGAGCTTACATATTGGCGGAGCGCCACCAGCGATAGTTTTTGGCCCGCAGTTCGTCTTTGGAAGGGAGGGGGAAGCAGAGTAGCTTTTCCTTATTCCCAACAAAGAGACCACTTTTGAGCGTGCGGTAGGGGAACGCCGCGTTAGCAATACGATCGACCATCTTGGTGCTGACGGTTTTGGTGCGCAGTTCGACCAGGCACTGCCGCAAATGATCGATGTTGGCATAAGGGAGATCCCCCACACTGCCGTATTCCGGGTTGTCCGCCAACTCCCCCAGTCGCAACTCGGCAAAGCATACGGCAGGTAAGGTAAGCAGCGAGGTGGGGTTATGCACGATGAGATTGTAGAATTCCGTCGGGCCTAAGGTGCTGACGACCAGTGGGTGCACCGGAGCGATCTCCTGATAGAGGTGCAGCCCCGCGGTGTCCTCGGGACGTGTTGGGGTTGGGTCCAACCCTAACACGCGTCCATCCTGTGTGACCAGGTGGAGCTGCTGGATAGCATCCAAAGAGGTCTTTTCCAGAGCGCGATAGACGCTGATGTAGACGGAACGTTTCGGACTGCCATCTTCGTGGGGCACACAGCGTTGAATCCCCTCTTCGATCGGCAGGTCTTCGTGGCGATAGGTGGGATCGATTTCAAAGAAGATAGCCTGCCCGCGTGACTTTTTCTCGCTTCCAACGGCATAATAGATACCGAACTCTTCGGGAGCCAACATGGAAGCGATCAAAGCTTCGGGGACCATTGACAGATACAGATGAATCGTCATTGCTTTTTTCCTCCTTTCTTCTTGATATGGATAAAGTGATAGGGTTTAATCCAGATCGTTGTCCAGGAGCTTGGGCAGCCTTTGGGCGCTGGATTCATGAGCGGGTATCGGGATTGCTTGCCCGGAGATGAATAGTAAGCTTTCAGCGTTTGTGGCTGAAGCCGCTGTCGACAACCTGCTATTATGTATCATAGCACAAATTGTGCTTTTGGATACTGTAAAGAGAATCAGGGGGTGGCCGGTTCAACCCTCATCGGATGCCGTCGGAGAGGATGCCGAAAGAAGCGGGAGTGACAGCAGAGGTGTCACTGAAGAAGGCGATGCCTTGATCGTCCTCAATGGCCGCGGTGGGCCCGGGAGCCAGGAGGATCAGGGCCTCCTGGGGCCCCAGGATGAAGCCGGGATCTTGGGCGGCGTCCAGGAGTCCGTTGCCGGGGCAGAGAGAGAGCACACGCGCGTAGAGGGTAACGCGATCGGGAGGGCAGTCCCCGCCGGTGGGCAGGGTGATGTGCAGGACGGTGCCCTGTGGGACGTGAGCGAGCGCAGGGTCCTGAGCGAAGACGAGGGATCCCTCGTCGGTTGCGGTTTTGGCGTCGTTGTCGGTGAGCCGCCAGCCGCGGAGGTCGACGCCGCCGGGACGTTGGACACGAAGGTCGACCCGGGCGGTCTGTTCGGTGCGGTTCAGACCGGTGAAGGTGAGGTCGCCGGGTTTTGGCCCCTCGGGATCGAGCGGCGCAAAGAGCGGCGTGAGGGTGAGTGCGGTGGTGGGAGTGAGGATGAGGGAAGATGCGGCGGGCAGATCAGGGTCGCTCCAACCGGTGAATCGATAACCGGGAGTGGGCGCGGCGGTGAGGGTGAGGGGGAGGTCGAGGAAGAAGGTGCCGCTCCAGGGAAGATTGGGAAGGGGTGTGCCGTTGAGGGCGACGGAGCCCTGGCCGGAGGTAGGGGCAGTGAAGGTGAGGACCGTGGTGCCCCGGAGATCGAAGCCGTCGATGAGGTGCTGACGGAGGATATCAGGGCGGAGGCGGGCGAACTCGCGCAGCCCCTCGACGTTAGCGGTCCAGTTGGCCGATTTCGCCCAGCGGAAGGTTTCATAGAAAATGTCGGGCTCAAGGTCGGCTGCCACGGCATCGATGTGAGTGATGACGGTGTCGGTAGCCAGGGTGGTATTGAGCAGGTCGGCGGCGCGGGTGAGGAAGCGGGTGCGGAAGGTGGGGTTCTGGAGCAGCTTGCGCAGCAGCAACAGGTCGCGCCCCTGCGTTGTGGGGTGATCGTAGGTCAGGACGCGCTCTACCATATCCAGCCCCGCACTGCTGTTGGGCTGCAAACCAAAGCTGTGGTCGCTGTCCCAGAAGAGCCAGTGCCAGCGTCCCCCTTGAACGCGTGCCCGGAACTGCTGGACGTTGCCTTCCGGCCAGTCATCGTTGACCCCGTAGATCTGAAGGAGATTGTAGTCGATGAAGTTATCGATGTCGACCTGACTCTCCACGTAAGCGTAGGCAGCAGGGTCACTGAGATCGTGGGTATCGAGAAATTGGACCAGCGTTTCCCAGTGCTTGATATCCCCTGTTACCACTCTCTGCTCGTTCATCTGGCCCGGTGCTTCGATGAAATCTGTTTCTTCGGCACCGTAGTGATCGGTCAGGAACTGCTCGTCTATCCGCTCGCGGAGATGATAGATTCCCCATGAGCGGCCGTTGATGAAAAGCAGCACCGGGCGGCTTTGGGTAGCGCAGGTATCGAGTTCTGCGGCCAGTCGTTCGACGACCAGATTGCGCATCAGCGTCCAGTTGATCCTCGGCGGGAAGGGTGGGCTTGGCATGACGGCATAATCCTGCCCGCCGTTGTGCAGGACCAGATGGTCGAACGTGTGCACCGGAGTGTCAGGGAACAGGGGATAGTCGAGCTGCCCTGTGCCGTATGCCTGACGGAAATAGAGCCGGAAGGATTTCTTGTCGAACTCCCGGCTGCCTCCGCCGTGGATGCGTACCCCGGCGGCAAGCGTAAAGCCTGTCCGGCGGTCACTCTCTACGTAAGTGATCTCCGCGGGTCGTTCCCAGTCGATGCCATGTTGGAGTGGATTGGCATAGATGCCGCGTTCGGAATCCCAGAGGTCGGCAGGATCGACGACGAGGGAGAGGAGCGGGAGCGAGGCGGGGAGGGCGAGGAAGTAAGAGGCGGTGACGGTGGGCCCCAGGCTGCCATCAGGGAAGAGCGCACAGGCACGCAGGACGACGACGGTGGGGGTGTCCACGGAGAGCGGGAGTGGTTGAGTGTAGAGGGTGGCGGTATCAGGAGCAGGGACGGAGCCATCGAGGGTGAAGAAGAGACGGGCCTCGGGCTGTGGCGAGTGGAGAGCGATACGAATGTCGTGGTCGTAGTAGCCGGAGGGGAGGGAGAAGGTGGGGGTGTTGGCGGTTGTTGTGGCCTGAGCGGGGGCCATGCGGAGGTACAGGGTGAGCAGTGCCAGGAGGAGCAGGAGGGCTCCTGGGATAGAGCGTCGAGTAAGCGAAGTACGGATGCGCTGCACGCCAAACTCCTCAGGCGAGATGCCGGTGCCGGAGCGCCGGGTGGGCTAAGTGTAGCGTAGAGCGGGGAAATCGCAACTGCTGTATGGTAAAAAAGGGCGAAATGAGTACACTAAGGGACGGGACAAGATGACTGAGGGGTGAGGATACAAAGCGAAGATGGGGAAGAACTGGTTGAAAGACCGCGGGTTGGTGTGGATACTGCTGGCAGCGCTGCCTGTAGGGTTGGCCTTGTTGTGGGGGGAGCATCTGAGAGACGGAGCGTATGCGCTGCTGCGGGTGGCACAGGCGTGGGGGCGTGGAGAGTGGCTGTCGACGGATGCGCCGCTGTATGTGGGGAGTGTGCTGCTGCTGGGGAAGGCGGGCATACCGCTGGCAGTGGCCGCGATGGCCGTGAGTGCCTTGGGCTGGGGTGTGGTGGCAATCGCGTTATGGGAGATCGGGCGCGAGCTGAAGTGGGAGAGCCTTGGGCTGCTGGTGGGTGTGCTGTTAGTGGTGCACCCGGTGACCGTGGAGGTTTGGGGGACGGAGGTCTCTTGGGTGCTGGCGTGGGGCTGGCTGTTGGGGCTGGCGTGGCTGCGGGGCGCGCGCTGGCTGCAGATGGTGGCCTTAGTGGGGCTGTGTGGGACACACGGGGGTGTAAGCACGGCAGGATTGGGCTTGTTGTGGTTGGGAGTGGGAGGCTGGGGGCGGAAGCGGGTGCCGGTGTGGGAGAGCCTGGTGTTGGTGGGTGCAGGGGCGCTAAGTTGGTGGCTCGGCGGCGGCTGGTCGGTAGCGGTGAGCGATTGGAGACTGGTGTTCGATGCCGTGATGGGCAGGAATGAGCTGTACTGGGTCTGGGTACCATGGATGGGGGTCGGTGTCTGGGCCTTGTGGGCGCGCGGCGGGTCGCGGGAGAAGGCACTGGCAGGGGTGAGCGTGCTGTGGCTGCTGCTGGGGCTTCTGTCGCCGACTGATCTCGCTGCAGGGATTGTGTTGACGGTCGTGTGGTTCTTGAGCGGCAGTGGGCTGGCGTGGAGTGTGCGGGCGTTGGCCGCGCGCGTGCGGGTGAGTGCGGAGCAGTTGAGGCTGATTGCGGGTAGTGCGGTGCTGCTGCTGGTTGGGGGGGTAGAGATAGGTGAGCTGGAGTGGCAGTACACGTTTCGTCCGGTGGAGCTGCAGGCGTTGGTGGATGAGTCAGGGGCGTGGTTGAAGGCGCACAGTGAGGCGGATGCACGGATCTTGGGACCGGCGCGGGTAGGGTACGTAGCGGAGCGGGCGAGTGTGGTCTGGCCGGGAAGTGATATGGAGGCGATGGTAGCGCTGCTGCTGGAGATCAACGCCGATCCCCCTGAGTACTGTGTGACGACCTACGATACGGCCTGGGAGCTGTTTACGCAGTCGGAGTGGTTCCAGGATGGGTACGAGCAGGTTCAGCAGTTCACCTATCCTTCTCTGCCTTTCCCGCTGGTCACCGTTTGGCGTTTTCGTTTCTCCGAGGCTTCATCTGAGGTGATGCATCCGCTGGCCTTTCACTTGCTGTCAGGTGTCGACTGGACAGGCTATAAGTATTGGCCGGTGCATATTCACCCCGGAGAACCGGTCTATGTCACTCTCTTCCTGCAAGCGACAAAGCCTGTGTCGGAGCCTTTTCGCACGTTGTTGAAGGTGACGTCTGCGGACGGTGCCACGTGGGGAGAAGCAGGGGATCTGACGCCGCGAAGCTCCTGGCTGGATCGCTGGCAGCCGGGACAGACGATTGCCGAGTCCTTTAGGTTGGAAACCGCTGTCGATATTCCCGAGGGGCGTTATCAGGTAGGGGCTTCCATGGTGACACATGATTGGAAGCGGTCCCTGCTCTATGAGGACCGGGAGCGCTATTTCCCGTTGGGGGAGATTGAGGTTGCTTCCTGGCGGGAGCGCCTGGAGCAAAGCACCGCGATGAACGCAGTATTGGAGGATCGGATCAAGCTGTTGGGGTTCGAATCTGCCGATGTCTTGACCACAAGGGACACAGCGGAGGTTGCGCTCTATTGGGAGGCTGAGGAAGTTCTGGAAGAGGATTACGTCGTTTTTGTTCACCTGGTGAATGCGGAAGGGCAATTGATCGCCAACCACGATGGGCCGCCGGTGGGTGGGGCGTATCCGACGAGTCGTTGGCAGCCGGGCGTGGTGGTGCGGGATGTGCACGAGATTTCGCTGGGAGCAATCCTGCCAGGAACGTATTGGTTGCAGGCGGGCATGTATCGCTGGCCCAGCCTCGAGCACCTGCAGATTGAGGGTGGGCAGGGAATGGGCGAGACGGAAGAGGCCATTGTGCTTCAGCCGCTGGAGATCCGCTAAACCCTGCCCGCTATCGAACGCCGTCGGAGAGGACACCAAAAGAGGCCGGGGTGACGGCAGGGGTATTACTGAAGAAGGCAATGCCCTGATCGTCAGCAAAAGCGGCGGTGGGGCCGGGAGCCAGAAGGATCAAGGCCTCCTGGGATCCTAAGATGAAGCCGGGATCTTGGGCGGCGTCCAGGAGTCCGTTGCCAGGGCAGAGAGAGAGCACGCGCGCGTTGAGGGCAACGCGATCAGGAGGGCAGTCCCCGCCGGTGGGCAGGATGATGTACAGGACGGTGCCCTGCGGAACGCGGGCAAGGACCGGGTCCTGGACGAAGATGAGGGAGCCCTCATCGGTCGCAGTCTTGGAGTCGTTGTCGGTGAGCCGCCAGCCACGGAGATCGACCCCGCCAGCGCGCTGGACGCGAAGGCCGACCCAGGTAGTCTGGCCCGCGTGATCGAGACCGGTGAAGGTGAGGTCGCCGGGTTGTGGCTTCTCGGGATCGAGCGGCGCAAAGAGCGGCGTGAGGGTGAGTGCGGTGGTGGGAGTGAGGATGAGTGACGCCGTTGGAGGCAGGTCGGGGTCACTCCAGCCGATGAAGCGATAACCGGGAGCAGGGGCGGCCGTGAGGGTGAGGGGGAGGTCGCGGAAGAAGGTGCCGCTCCAGGGAAGATCGGGAAGAGGTGTGCCGTTGAGGGCGACGGAGCCCTGGCCGGAGGTGGGGGCCGCGAAGGTGAGGACTGTGGTGCCCCGGAGATCGAAGCCGTCGATGAGGTGCTGACGGAGGATATCGGGGCGGAGGCGGGCGAACTCGCGCAACCCCTCGACATTGGCGGCCCAGTCGTTGGTGCTGCCCCACCGGAGGGTCTCATAGTCGATGTCAGGCGCGACCTCGGCGGCCAATCCATCGATGTAGGTGATGACACCATCGGGGGCTAAGGTAGTGTTGAGGAGATCGGCAGCGCGGGTGAGGAAACGGGCGCGGAAGGTAGAATTCTCGAACAGCTTGCGCAGCAGCAGTGTGTCATGCCCCTCGGTTTCGATCGATACCTCACCCTCAGTCTCGTCGGTCTCTGCGTGGTGCTGTTCACTCAATATCATCTCGACCAGGTTGGAGTCCAGATGTCCATGCGGGGCTGCGGCAAAGGCATGGTCGTTATCCCAGAAGAGCCAGTACCAGCGTCCTCCCTGGACACGGGCGCGGAACTGCTGAATATTGCGACTCGGCCAGTCGATATTGCCCGCGTAGATCTGTAACAGGTGGTAGTCGATCAGGTTGTCCAGATCAACCTGGCTTTCTACATGGGCGTAGGCTTCCGGATCGGTCAGCGTGTGAGTTTCAAGAAAGCGGATCAGGGCCTCCCAGTTTTCCCGATCTCCTGTCAGGGTGTTGTTGGTGACGGGATGCTCCGCATCTTCCAAAAAATCAGCCTGCGTCACGTCGTAATAATTGGCCAGAAAATGGTCATCCAGTCGTTCGCGGATATAATAAATCCCCCAGGGCTCTCCGTTGATGAAGAGCAGGACGGGGCGATTGTGTGTGGCGGAGCTTTCCAATTCCAGGGCCAAACGATCGATTAAAGGGTTGCGCAGCAAGGTCCAGTTATCTCTCTGGTAAGCAGCCCAATCTTGCCCGCCGTTGTGCAGGACCAGGCAGCCGAATGTGTGCACGGAACTGTCAGGGAACAGAGGGTAGTCAAGCTGCCCTGTCCCATACTTCTGGCGAAAATAGAGACGCAGTCCCTTTTTGTCTAACTCGCGGCTTTTATTCCCGTGGAGGCGCACGCCTGCCGCGACTTCGAATCCCAAATGCTGGTCCTGGTCGATATAAGTCACGACCGCCGGCCTTTCCCAGTCAATGCCATGTTGGAGGGGATTGGCATAGATGCCGCGTTCGGGATCCCAGAGGTCGGCAGGATCGATGACGAGGGAGAGGAGCGGGAGCGAGGCGGGGAGGGCGAGGAAGTAAGAGGCGGTGACGGTGGGCCCCAGGTTGCCATCAGGGAAGAGCGCACAGGCACGCAGAACGACGACGGTAGGGGTGTCGGCGGAGAGCGGAAGTGGTCGGGTGTAGAGGGTGGCGGTGTCGGGAGAAGGGAGCGAGCCGTCGAGGGTGAAGTAGATCCGGGTGTCGGGATGGGGGGAGTGGAGCGCGATGCGGATGTCGTGGTCGTAGTAGCCGGAGGGGAGGGAGAAGGAAGGGGCGAGGGAGTTCGATGCAGCCTGATCGGGGGCCAGGCGGAGGTACAGGGCGAGCAGCACCAGGAGGAGCAGGAGGGCTCCTGGGACAGAGCGTAGGGTAAGCGATGTGCGGATGCGCTGCACGCCAAACTCCTCAGGCGAGATGCCGGTGCCGGAGCGCCGGGTAGGCTAAGTGTAGTGTAGAGCGGGGAAATCGCAACTGCTGTATGGTAAAAAAGGGCGAAATGAGTACACTAAGGGGCGGGACAAGATTGAGAAACGAGGGTGCAAGGCGAAGATGGGGAAGAGCTGGCTGAGAGAGCGCGGGCTGGCATGGGCGCTGCTGGTGGGACTGCCGGTAGGGCTGGCGTTGCTGTGGGGGGAATATCTGGGGAACGCGGCGTATGCAGTGCTGCGGGTGGCGCAGGTATGGGGGCGCGGCGAGTGGTTGGCGACGCATGCCCCGCTGTATGTGGGGAGTGTGCTGCTGCTGGGGAAGGTGGGGGTGCCGCTGGCCGTGGCAGCGATGGTGCTGAGTGCCTTGGGCTGGGGTGTGGCGGCAATCGCGTTATGGGAGATCGGGCGCGAGCTGAAAGGGGAGAGTATCGGGCTGCTGGTGGGGGTACTGGTCGTGGTGCACCCGGTGAGCATGGCGGTTCTGGGGACGGAGGTCTCGTGGGTGGTGGCGTGGGGCTGGCTGTTGGGGCTGGCGTGGCTGCGGGGGGCGCGCTGGCTGCAGATGGTGGCGTGGGTAGGACTATTGGGGACGCACGGCGGTGCAAGCACGGCCGGATTGGCATTGCTGTGGATAGGGATTGTAGGTTGGCAGCGGAAGCAGGTGCCGGTCTGGGAGAGTAGTGTGCTGGTCGGTGCGGCAGCACTGAACTGGTGGATTAGTGGCGGCTGGCCGGTGGCGGTAAATGAGTGGCGTGCTGTTTTAGACGCAGTTGTGGGAGGAAATGAGCTGTACTGGGTCTGGGTACCATGGATGGGGGTCGGTGTCTGGGCCTTGTGGGTGCGCGGTGGGTCGCAGGGGAAGGTACTGGCAGGGGTGAGCGTGCTGTGGCTGCTGCTGGGGTTCCTGTCGCCGGTAGAGAGCGCGGCGGGCATCGTGTTGACGGTGGGCTGGTTCCTGGGCGGCGGTGGGCTGGCGTGGAGCGTGCAGGAGTTGACGGCGCGCGGGCGCGTGCGGGTGAGGGGTGAGCAGTTGGGGCTGATCGCCAGTGGGGCGGCGCTGTTGGTGGTGGGCGGAGCAGAGGTGGGGGAGTTGTGGGGGCGTTACCTGTTCCGGCCGGTAGCGCTGCAGGCGTTGGAGGATGAGGCAGGGGCGTGGCTAAGGGATCATAGTGAGGTGGATGCACGGATCCTGGGTCCGGCACGGGTAGGGTACGTGGCGGAGCGAGAGAGTGTGGTCTGGTCGGGGGGCGAGACGGAGGTGGCGGCGTTGGTGGCCCTGTTGCAGGAGGTCAATGCCGCTCCCCCTGAGTACTGCGTGACACGGGAGACGCTGTCCTGGTGGCGCTTGCAGCAGACGGGATGGTTCCGGGATGGCTATGAGCAGCTTGAACAGTTCACCTCGCCGTATGAGCCGACCTCTTCGATCATCCTTTGGGAGCACCGCGTGCACCAGGCGGCACTGGGGGAGTATCGGCCTCTGAGCGTGCGTTTGCCGGGGGAGGTCGCCGCGGTCGGATACCAGTATTGGCCGCAGCGCGTTGCGCCGGGGGAGGCGGTCTATGTCACCCTATTTCTGCAGGTCACGCAGCCGCTGACGCGTTCTTTCAAGACGGTCCTCCAGGTACTTTCACCTGTGGAGGATTCTCTCCTTGCTCAGCAGGACGCATTGACACCGCGGAGTTTCCCACTGGGTTGGTGGCAGCCGGGACAGATCATCGCCGAGCGCTTTGTGTTGACGACAACGCAGACGATGGCTCCCGGCGCTTACCCGCTGGATATGTTCGTGGTGACCTCAGCCTCAGGGAAACTCTCTATGTATCAGGATGGCCTTCCGGTCGAAAGAGTGACCTTGGGATACCTTGTGGTGCCCTGGGAACAGCAAGTCGATGCCTCTCGGGCCGTATCGGTCGAAGCCGGGTTGGGAGATCAGTTCACTTTATTGGGTTTTGAAGCTCCTGATCACGTGTCCGCCGGGGAAACGATCGAGGTCACACTGTATTGGAAAGCTCGGAGAGCGCCGGACGCAGATTACACCGTGTTTGTCCATTTGCTGAATGCGGATGGAACCCTGGCAGCAGGGCACGATGGGATCCCTATGGAGGGACGCTATCCCACCCGCGCGTGGGCTCCTGATGAGATTGTTGCGGATGTGCACCGGATCA
>JAVEWB010000320.1:0-3402 GCA_034004765.1 Anaerolineae bacterium | reverse complement strand
GGGTCCGCAACCAGCAGATCGACCTCTGCCGGGCGCATGTAGCGCGGATCCTGGACGACGTAATCGCGCCAGTTCAGCCCGACGTAGGAGAAGGCGACCTCGCAGAACTCCTGGACGGAGTGTGTGGTTCCTGTGCCCACGACGTAATCGTCGGGACTGTCCTGCTGCAGCATCAGCCACATGGCTCGGACGTAGTCCCCCGCGTACCCCCAATCGCGTTTGGAGTCCAGGTTCCCCAGCGGGAGCTGATTGGCCAGCCCCAGCTTGATCTTGGCGACGTGATGGGTGATCTTGCGCGTGACAAATTCCAGGCCGCGGCGTGGGCTTTCGTGGTTGAAGAGGATGCCGGAGACCGCAAAGAGGTTGTAGGACTCGCGGTAATTGACGGTGATCCAGTGTCCGTAGACCTTGGCCACACCGTAGGGCGAGCGCGGGTAGAGGGGCGTCCGCTCGGTCTGCGGGACTTCCCGGACTTTGCCGAACATCTCCGATGAACTGGCCTGGTAGAAGCGGATGGTGGGGTCGATGGCGCGGATGGCTTCCAGCATCCGGGTGACGCCCAGCGCGGTCACCTCGCCGGTGAAGACCGGCTGTTTCCAGGAGGTGGGGACGAAGGATTGTGCGGCCAGGTTGTAAACCTCGTGGGGGTGTACTTCGCAGATCAGTCCGATGAGCGACCCCTGGTCCAGCAGATCGCCGGAGACCAGGTTGATCTTGTCCTGGATGTGTTCGATGCGGGCGAAGTTGACGGTGCTGCTGCGCCGTACCATGCCGAAGACCTCGTATCCCTGTTCCAACAGAAATTCAGCCAGATATGAGCCGTCTTGACCGGTGATACCGGTGATTAATGCGCGGCGTTTTGTCATCAGTTTTAATGCTCCTTCCTAAAGTAGTGAATAGTTAGATTATGCGATCCCGCGATCGGCCAGCCATTGGTGGATGGTCTCGGCAGTCTCGCGATAATTGTGCTCCATCATCACATTGTGCCGGGCCTCGGGGATGACCTTGTACTCGGCGCCATAGTGAGCGGCAGAGCGCCGTTCCGCAGGTTCCACGAGCAGCGGGTCGTCCTCGGCGGCGATCCACAGCAGCGGGGTCGCCACGTGGTCCGGCGGCGTCCAGAACGGCGGGTTGTGCTGGTAGAGCACCAGTGCCGATTCGGGCCCGAGCCGGGAGCGCAGGGCCTCTGGAGAAAGGATGGCCCTGTCGCTGATGAGGAAGTGAACGCCACCGCGCGGAGTAGTACGCACCATCGGTGTGGCGTCCCAGGAGAGCATCATCAGCGGAATGCTGAGGGGATCGAAGGTCAGCACGCGCAGCGCCCCGTCTTTGAACATGCTGTGAGAGACCCATGGTGCGACCAGTACCGCGGCGGGCAGGTCGTCCCGCACGTATTTGAGGTACCACTGCGTCAAGGCGCCGCCCATGCTGTGTCCCATCAGAACCGGCGGCACGGCCATGCGCTCCACTTCGGCTTTGAGGAACTCCAGGTAGTAATCCAGCGTGCAGCGGGCGATAGGGCGCTGTACGGGGGAGCAGCCGTGTCCTGGGAGGCTGTAGGCGCAGCTTTCCCAGCCCCACGTGGCAAAAAGCTCCTGCCACAATCCCCAGGCCCAGGCACCGTGCCACATCCCGTGCTGCATGAGGATTGGGGTCTCGAAGCGGCGCTTCTTGGGCGTGTAGACGATGCGCTCGATGCCTCCTTCGATGGTGCGGCTGACCGTGAAGTGCTCCGATTCGCCGGTGTCCAGACAGAGGGGTTCGACGGTGCAGGTTTCCGAGGGGGTTGAGGATCCTGCCTGTTTTCCCACGGCGGGCTGTGTGTGCGTTAGCTGCCACAGCGCCCAGGTCTGCTGGGCAGCAGCATAGCCGGTCAGCGCGCCGAGAGCCATCCCGATCCAAAAGCGGCCATCTTTTTTATGACAGCTCATGCCTCTGTCTCCTCTCTGACTTTCTCCCGCCATTCTTCGAGAACGTCGCGTACCGTCTGTTCGAAAGGGATCTGCGGTCCCCATCCCGTCGCGCGCCGCAGCTTCTCCGCGCTGCCGTAGACGATGGGAACATCGGCGGGACGGTAGCGCTCGGGGTCGATCTCCAGGCTGATGGGCACGCGGGCCATCTCCAGGAGCCGGTTGACCAGCGACTGGATGGTGCGTGCCGTGCTGGAGGAGACGTTGTAGGACTCGCCGGGCGTGCCCTGGAGCAGTGCCAGGTGGTAGGCCCGGACGACGTCGCGCACGTCGGTGAAATCGCGGGCGGGCTCGAGGTTGCCCACGCGGAGGATGTTCTCCTGGAGCCCGCGCTCGATGCGGGCGACCTGATGGGCAAAGGCGGGCAGGACGAAGCGTGTCGATTGGCCAGGGCCGACGTGGTTGAAGGGGCGCACGCAGATCACCGGGATGTTGTAGCTGATGAAATACTGATACCCCAACACATCCTGGGTCACTTTGCTGACGCTGTATGGGTTTTCCGGGTGCAGGGGATGATCCTCGCGCAGCGGCAGCTCCTCCGCACTGGCCCGACCGTATTCCTCTCCGGATCCGATGACGAGGAAGCGCGGTTTGAGATCCAGTGTTACGCAGCTCTCCAGCAGATTGACCTCTCCCAAGATGTTGTTCTTGAGTGTCTCCCAGGGGTCTTTGTAGGCGGTGGGAACGTGGGACTGCGCGGCCAGGTGGATGATGGCGTCGGGACGGATGTCGTGCAGCAGCGTCTCGATGCCTTTGCGGTCGCAGAGATCCAAATGATAGCACTGCTCGCGCGGATTATTGGGGGCTGGAGGTTGGTCCGGGAAAGCCGTGCCCGTGAGCTGCCAATCTGTGTGCTCAAGGAAATAGCGCCGCAGATGGCTCCCTACAAATCCCGTCGCTCCGGTAATCAGGACATGCATCAAGCGTGCTCCTTGTGGTTAATGTGACAAGGGGATTATACCGTTGAATTGAGAGGTTGCCAATGGGTTATTTCCAGTCCAGGGTGGTGACCCCGTCCTGGTCGGTGACCGATAGGGCGGCTGATTCACCTTCGCGTAGCAAGTAGAGGTTGTCCCGCAGGATGAAGGCGATGAAAGTGCGGTCGGGGCTCCAGATCCAGCCCGGAATTTCGATGCCGGGCTCGCCCTCAGGCGGATAGAAACAGCTCCGGTTGGAACCGTCGCGATCCAGCGTGCAAAGCCCGTAGCTGGTGATGTGGCTCTGGTAGGGGACGCTGGCCTTGCCGAACAGCAGGGTCTCACCGTCGGGACTGACCTGCGGTGCGGCCCACATCCCTACCTCCGAGGCCAGTTCGGCGCTGTACGTGGCGGTCGTATCGAGCACCCACAGATCGAAGACCGGGCTCTCCTCCGGGTCCCCGTCTCCCGGAGTGGGGCCGTGCAGCACGGTGGCGATCAGACTGCCCTCGGGG
>JAVEWB010000020.1:7837-16023 GCA_034004765.1 Anaerolineae bacterium | reverse complement strand
CCTGCTTTCCCGCAGATCACCTATCGCCGCGGTCCATCTGGGATCCCTCGGCCAGTGGTGCGTGGTACAGGGATCCACGTCCAGACGGTGGTCGTGGCAGCTCGGCAGGACAAGTTGACACCGGCACAGATCGCTGAGACTTATGATCTGACCGTGGATCAGGTTCGAGAAGCCCAAGCCTTCTATGCGGCGCACCTTGCCGAAATCGATGAGGCTCTGGCAACAGAAGCGGCGTTGGACGCTGCACATGAGTAAGCCGCGGCTGCACCTGGACGATGCATCAAACAAGGCGCTACACGCCGCGCTGCTGGCGCGAGGACACGATGTCACCCGTACCCCTAATGATTGGATACCTCGTGATGCCAGCGACATCATGCAGCTTTTGGGAGCTACGGCTAACGGGCGTATTCTATTCACGTTCAATATCCGGGATTTCATGGTGCTGGCTGAACGGTATCCTCACCACGGCGGCATAGTTTTGGCGGCACAATCCAAGTGGATTCTCCCTGATCTGATCAACGCGCTGGATCGGATGCTTTCCGAAACGAATGCAGGTGAGTGGGAAGGACAGCTGCGCTGGCTGAACGATTGGCGGCTGTAGCTTGGGCGCCGCTTCATTAGACTCAGCCACCGGATGCGGGCTGGAAGCCCGCGATCCCAAGCCTCTGCGTAATCTGTGAAATCCGTGTAATCTGCGGTAAAGGTTGCAATGTCACGGCTTCCCGTTATACTGCGAGAATGCAAGAAGAAACTGCCGCTTACCTGATCCGGTTGAACCGGACGTTCTACGATACCTTCGCGGAGGCGTTCAGCCATTCGCGGGGCGAGAGCGAGCCGGGGCTGTGGCGCATCCTCCGGGAGGTGCCGCCGGGGAGCCGGGTGCTGGATCTGGGCTGCGGCCAGGGACGGGTCTGCGCCCTTCTGCCGGAGGAATGCCGGTATACGGGGATGGATTTTTCCTCCGAGATGCTATCCCAGGCCCGGGCCGGTGCGGACGCGGCGGGTCGCCGGGCCACTTTCATTCAGGGAGAGTTGACGGATGCAGTCTGGCCTCCATTCCCCGAAGCCGCCTATGACTGGATCATCCTGCGGGCCGTCCTGCATCACATCCCCCGCTACGCGGCGCGGCTCGCCATCCTCAAGCAGGCGGCGGAACACCTCGCCGACAAAGGGCAGCTTGTCCTCGCCAACTGGCAGTTCCTCTCCGTGCCGCGGCTGCAGAAACGCATCCGTTCGTGGAGCGACGCCGGATTGAGCGAGACCGACGTCGAGCCGGGGGATTACCTCCTGGATTGGCGGCGGGAGGGCCAGGGGCTGCGTTACGTGCACCTGGTGGATTTGGAGGAGACACTGCGCCTGGCAGCAGATGCCGGATTGCGCGTGGGGACGCACTTCACGGCGGACGGCCGGGAGGGCAACCTCACGCTCTACGCCCTTCTAAGGTAGGATAATCCGCCGGATTGTCCTACTTCACACGATAGATCAGCGCCCCGTTGACGTCGTAGACGGTCTCCAGCCAGCCCTTCTCCACCATCTCGGCGAATTTGGGCAGACCCGCCGCATCCATACAGGCGCGCTCGTAGGGGGTCAGGATCACGTACCGGATGTAGTAGCGGTTCAGGATCTCCCGGGCAACGGCAGGGTCCATCGTATTGTAGAAGTCCCGCACGTCTTGCTGGCGCGCTTCCGCAGTTCCGGCAGGCATGACCAGCCGCTGCTGCACCTGATGCCAGCGCCACCCAATCACCCCCGGCAGCCCGGTGTAGATGCTCACCCGGTTTCCCCAGGTGACGTACTCCACAGCGGCGTTCATCTCCATGATGGGCGGTGAGCCCTCCACGTGCTCCTGCATCCAGCGGATCACCTCGGCGTCCACGGCGAGCGGGATGGCTGCATCGTTTTCGTATTGGGTGACGTAGGACATGTACGCCATACCATCCAGACCCGTCGGCGCGTCCGGATTCCAGCGATCGCGGATCTTGGCCGGGATAGCGAAGAGCGGATAGAGAGACGCCGCAAAGAGAAGTGCAAACAGGAGGGTCGCAACCCCATCCCCGATGGGCAGCCAGAAGGAGAGCCAGCTCTCGGATGCGGTGATTTCCTCTTTCGGGTGGTCGCTGAGCAGCATGTTCAAAAGGGCCTCCAGCGCCACGGCGGCGCAGACGGCAAGCAGCATCCATACCTGCAAGTAGAACTTGAAGACGGTGTTCATCCGCCCGATGTCGCCCTCGATGACGATCACTTCCACTGCCAACATGATCGCTACTGCCGTCCCGGTCCAGAACCAGAGCAGTTGTGCGCGGGGTGACTGCTGTTGATCGAGAATCAGCAGTGCGCAGATGGTCCCGAACGGGACCGCCACCCAGGCAATGGGCGCATCGATCACGACGAACGTCAGGGTCAGCAGTACCACGCCCAGCAGCACGACAAGCAGAGGTGCGAGCAGCGTGCGGCCAATCCGCTTGAGCATGAAGACCATCTGCGCTATGCCCATAAGGATGAGTGGGACAAGCAGGTGCCCGTGCATGATGAAATACTCTTTCAGCGGCGTCCTCTGACCCGACCAGAAGCCGAAACTGTCATACGCGATAGCGTAATGCGTCGTGTAAGGGCGGAAGAGCAGTTCGGCCAGGATGAAAAGCGCCACCGGCATCAAGAACTGCGCATAGGGGAAAGAGCGCTTTGCCGCTGTGGGCTCGGTCTCTGCCTGGGTCCCCGCCGAGGCAGGGTCTTCCCCCGGCGCGCCCCGCAGGGATGCTCGCAGCAGCGGCAGCAGATAGCTCAGGCTGATCACGGCCAGGTAGGTGGGGTAATCCCAGGTATTGGTCGCCCGCAGCGCACCGGCAACCAGCGCCGCCAGGAAGAACGTCGTCAGGGGGCGGGGCATCCAGTCGCGCAGATGATGGAGCCAGGAGCGCAAGGTGTGCCACCGTGAGCCGGCCTCGTAAGCAGGTGTATCGGTGGCGACTTCCTCCGCGACGCGGACTTCGGCGGGTGGTTCCGTCTGCACCGCGCGGAGCCCCCACTGCAGCGCGATCCCCAGCGCAACCTGGGTCAGGGGGAAAGCCATCATGTGCGCGTGGAGGTCGGCGTAGAGAAAGGTGAAAAGCGGGAATTCGTTGATCGGCCCGGCGTACTCACCGGGGCCCAAAGGAATGATGCGGGTGGCATTCCAATACCACCACTCCGGGCGGAAGGAGAGCACCTGATCCTCCGTCAGGATTTTCCACACACCTACAGCCGCGGAGACCAAAAGCTGGTAGCCTGGGATCAGGCTGGGGAATGAGACGTTCCCCACTTCCGCCAGTCCCTTGACGATGAGCTGCAGCTCGCCCAGGTTTCCCAAGAGCACCGTGAAGAGCAGCCCCCAAATCCCGGCGCGATGCGCGCGGCGGCTCTCTTTCCCCGACAGGTTCGAAGCCAGCGTGTACCCCCCTACCCCGGTCATGGCGAAGAGGGTGGGAACGGCCAGGTTGTAGGCGACGCTGGGAACAATCCCCGAGGCCTTGATCAGGGAGCCGACCAGCACAAAGCCGAAGTAGTAGTAGTTCATAAATCCCCCGGCGAACCAGGGGTCGTAGGGCGGGAACCAGGAGGAGCGGATCACGGCGTTGAGGTAAGCGAAATCCATGGGCTTTTCGCCGCCTGCAACAGGATGGTACAGGTCGGGGTTAAGCGACCGCACCACCACCCAGGCCAGGTAGAGGACCGCGAAGATGACCTCGACGCGCAGAAAGTCGCGTCCGTGTTCTTTGATGATGCGGGTGAATAGGGGCAGACGGGAGCGCACGAGCCACACGGAGGCCGCCCCCCATCCTGCCAGACAGAGCCACAGCAGCAGGCGCGTGTGGGGGATAAGGTGGAGTGAGGAGAGAAGCCAGGCCGGGTAGGCCCACATCAACAGGCCTGCCGCGCGTGCCAATCCGTACCCGCGATCCCGCAGCGATGGGAAGGCCAGGCAGAGCCAGGGGAAAGCGATCCAGCCCAGGAGCGTGCCCAGCGACCACCAGGTCAGCACGCTCAGAAACGGGAAACGGTTCTGAAGGCTGTCGCGGTCGAAGAGCCTGGACCAGGTCCCTCCGGCTTCCTGAACAAGCCGGGCCGTGGTTTTCAGCACCAGGGGCAGGGTTCCGTCCCCGGGACCTTGGGTGGCCTGCAAGGGGGTCATCCACTGCGCGCTCTCCGCCAGTGAGGCCGGGAGCAGCGTTTCGGCCCTGCTCCGCGAGTAGGCCGCCGTTTTGGCAAAGATCAGCACCCGGGGGTGATCATAAACGCTGAAGGCCTCCTCCGCTGCCGGATAGGGAATGGTGCAGAGCAGGCTGTTGGTGTAGCGCGCCGAAGGGATGGCAAACGGGGCTTCCTGATCATCGAACTGGCAGGGGCCCAAGGAAGGGAACGAGACGAACTCCGCCGCAAGGTCGAAGCCCAGGCGGCCGTCGAAAAGGGCCTGGTAATAGGCCATCGTAAGCGGATAACGCAGCGGAAGGCGCGGGATGGAGCCGTAGAGACGGTTGCTGGAGAGGACGATGTAGTCGGTCTCATCCAGCCACGCCAGGAGCTGCTCGCGCTTCTCGATCGTATCGTTGTCATAGAGGTTCATCTGAGTCGAAGAGCTGGAAAGAAGCCCGCGGTACCAGTTCCAGAACGGATCTTTCCCCTGAAATCGGACAGGGAGAGGGTCATCCCAATGCTCGTTTGCGATCACGGAGGTCTCCACGGTGATCGGCGTGCCCTCTACGAGATCGAGGCGCAGGTAAATCTCCTGTCCTACCGACAGCGTGAGCGGCGTATCCAACGGTATCGTCAATGCAGCCGGATTGCTGCCCTCAATCTGAGCCTCAAGGTGTCCTTCGGCCAGCACTTCGGCGCTCTCCAGCGCCGAGATCAGGAAAACGCGCAAGGAAACGGGTCCGGTCTGTCCGCTCTTTACTTTGTTGAGCGTTATCTGTGTGAGCGTGGCCTCGGAGTCCGTCGAGACGGCGGTGACAATAGATGCACCCTCGACGCTCAAGGTCTGCGGCTGCATAGGAACGGGGAGATCCAGGCCCTCCTGGGTCTGAATCGTTACCGCAGGCGGAACGTGATCGAAGATCCACTGAGAGGCTGCGACCCGCGTGTAGGGTCGCGCGTAGAGCTGCAGGAAGGCGGCAGCCCAGAGCGCGGTGCCGATCAGCACGCCCCAGGGAGCAGCGCGCAGCAGCCCTTTTGTGACCTTGCCCCAAAGGGTCTGGGGCCGGTTGGCCGCGTGGCGATCCCCCTGCACCAGGGTCCACGCCGCAAAGAGCACAAAAACGGGATAGATGGGCAGCAGGTAGCGCATGGACTTGACCCACTGCGTACCCTGGTACAGGAAGAACAAGGTCCCCCATATCCACGGCAGGAGCGGACGCAGATCGCGGCGGCGGATCATCTGCCAGCCCATCCCCGCCCATCCGATCCAGGCAGCGATCCCCAGCGGCAGCCCCAGCCCCCAGAAGACCATATTCTTCAAAGGGAAGAGGATAGCAGCACGGTCAGTCCATTGGTGGTTGGGCGGGGTGTCGATCTCTCCCTTCACCAACTCCCGGATGTAGCGCATGCTGTCCATCCAGGAGGCATTGAGGCCGAAATCGAGGAATCCCGGGCCGGAGAAGGCGTAGGGCTGCGCCGTTCGAAAGGCTAAAAAGGCCAGCGTGCCCGCAGCGACGAGATACGCAGCCGTAGAAGACGAAATTGCCAGGCGGTAGTGCGTGCCGGATTCATCCTCGTCACGGATCAGCACGCCCGCCAGCCCCACAAGTGCGGCAACCGGCCAGGTGCTGATCTTGGAGGCAACGGCCAACCCGGTGGTCACACCGGCCAGCAGCAGGGGCCAACGGCTGCCTTTATGCGAGGCCAACGCGGAAAAGTAGAGTGTCCAGACGACAAAGACCGTACCGAAGCTGTCCACGACGAAAAAGTGCGCGTGCTGGATAGGCAGCACGGCAAAGGCGTACAAAGCAGCCGACAGCAGCGCCACCTTTTCCTTGAAAAGAAGATGGGCCAGCAGTGTCAAGCCGATTAAGGTCAACAAATCGGCCAGTGCGGAGAGCAGCCGCCCTACCAGGTGGATGCCGCCGTATCCGGTGTACGTTCCTTCGATGCAAGGCCCCTGGGCCTGGAGAAGCAGGAGTCGGGCCGCGGAAGCGAGGGGATGTGGTTCGGGAACACACGCCTGATCGATCCAGCTTCCAACAGTGCGTGCGGCAAAGAGCGGCAGCGTGCCGTAGACGTAGCCCTTGTACCCGCGGTTCTCAGGGTTCAGCGGCGAAGTCCAGGTATCCCAGTAACCTTCTGGCGTTCCGGGGAACTCCAAAGCGGAGGCTACCATCGTCAGGTAGCGCTCATCGGGGTGCAAATGCGTATCCTGGTCCCAGTCCAGTCCAAAGAGCCGCATCCACCCCGCAGCAAGGAAAATGGCCAGGAATACGAAGAGCGAAAAAATACGCGTTGTTGTTTTTGATCGGTTTTCACTCATGGTGGCGATTGTAACGCAAAGGGGAGGAATGACAACTAAGAATTACCCCGGATTTCGCATAGCCTTTTTATTTTTCCTGGAGAAAGAAAATGGACTGGGTTCATTTACCCTTACCTTTATGACTACGCGAAGTACAAGCCTATACCTTTTAACTTAAGCGGTTGGCTTGTTTCTCACGAGCCAACCGCTTATACCCACTCAAACGTGATTGTGTGATGTAATCAGTCCAGAGATCCACGCTCAAATCCACGCTCAAGGCCAGAACGTGTCATCAACTCCATCGATCCACCCAAGGGGCTCTCACCCATCTGCGCGCCGGCCATGATCTCCTGTAGAATCTGCGCGCCGGTGCGTCCGGTCGAGGGGCTGACCGCAATGCTCAGGTCACGGCGGAACGCGCGCGTAAGATCATCTCCCGTGGCATACCGTATCAGAGCCACAGCCCGAATCGCATTGGCGATGGCGTACCGCGCCTCGATCCGCTCCAGATCCTCAAAGAAGAACGCACAACTGGTGAACATCCGCTGCCGGCAAATCTGTGCCTCAAGAAGGTACAGCAACCGCTGCTGGGCCAGCGTAGAGAGATAACTCAATTGGTGCTCATGCAGGAAAGTCTGCCCATTCATCTCCCCCAAAAGCACCGCAATATAAGCATCCCGCAGCGCCCAGGGGGCCAGATCACGCCCCCGGACCACTGCCGCGTAGAGATCGTCGATATCCCGGGAAAGGTTGTCGAGCGCACGTCGCAGTGCCCCCTTCCAATAGCCACACCCGGACGTACAGCCACATCCGGTGGACCATCGCCCTAAAGTGTGAGCACAGCTCCAGGCACTGTTTTCGAGGATCTCCACTTCGATGGAAGGAGCATGCTGCTGAAAATATGCCCCCAACGTCGTTACTTCATACGCATCTTCAGGGGTCGGCGTCGTCAGTGCCCGAAGCACCTCCACACCCTGCTTGTGATGGTGGCCGAACGTCTCCCCATCCGTCGCAACGAGCAACAGCGTATCGG
This sequence comes from Anaerolineae bacterium, assembly GCA_034004765.1. Classification (GTDB taxonomy): domain Bacteria; phylum Chloroflexota; class Anaerolineae; order B4-G1; family SLSP01; genus JAVEWB01. Next base: position 8,515 of record JAVEWB010000020.1, on the reverse strand, counting down.
GGGCAAGCCCCTGAACCGCGCCGTTGATCCATGAACGCGCATACTCGACCGGCGGCATATTGAAAGAGAAAGCATTCGAAAGCTGCCGATTTCTGACGAAAATTCCCAGCGACCGCCCACCGGAGAGGCTCACTTTGTAGGGCCCTGCCCCCTGCGAGAGATCACCCAGCACCTGCTCATCCGAGAGGATGACATAGGAAAATCCGGACTCCGCGACGACTTCCAGGGTATCATAATCGACGGCCATCTCCGGAAGCCATAGCCCTTCGGGGGTACAGCCGAACCGGTGTTTGAAGCTCGCGGTTCCCCAGCGGATCTGACAGCGCTTGTCACGCCCACGGGCCAGGGGCAGAATCGTATGGTGGACCGACTGCGCAACGCTGTTGACCGCCCCATAACGCCGCTTATAGGCGCGTACACTCTCTACAATTTGAGTGTAGGCTTCCTGCGCGTGAGGCTCCATCCAGCGGGCCAAGGTGCCACCAAGATTGAAGCTGATCCGCCCGAAGTTTCCTACCTGGGCATTGGGAGCATAGCATTCCGCGGTAATCCGCGCATTCCAGTTATCATAAGGGGCCGCATCCGGTTCAATCCGGTAAGCGCCGGTAAAGGGGTCATCACGAGGCGGCTGATAGAAATGTCCGTGCACACACAGGAGAGGTTTTTTCGTAGGCATCG
>JAVEWB010000020.1:0-7737 GCA_034004765.1 Anaerolineae bacterium | reverse complement strand
CGCGCATTCCAGTTATCATAAGGGGCCGCATCCGGTTCAATCCGGTAAGCGCCGGTAAAGGGGTCATCACGAGGCGGCTGATAGAAATGTCCGTGCACACACAGGAGAGGTTTTTTCGTAGGCATCGTAGAGATCAGTGCAGAGCCAGCGCCCGCGTGTAGAGATCGATGTAAGCACGGGCCGATGATTGCCAGGAGAAATCTCGCTCCATAGCGCACCTCTGAATAACACTCCAGGCCGCGGCATCATGGTAGACCGCAAAAGCACGCCGCAAAGCCGCCTCGAGGGCCTCGGCCGTATAAGCAGAAAAGACAAATCCGGTACCGTGCAGCGGGTCCGCTTCTGCATCCACGACCGTATCCGCCAGCGCTCCGGTGGCGCGCACCACCGGCACCGCGCCGTAGTGCATCCCGATCATGTGGCTCAGTCCCCCGGGCTCGAGGAAGCTCGGCCCAACCAGCAGATCCACCCCCGCATAGATACGGCGCGCCAGACGGTCGTCGAATTTGATAAGCACCCGGACCAAATCCGGGAAACGTTCCTGAAGGGCCCGCAACTGTGCCTCATATTCAGGCTCGCCCGTCCCCAAAATGACAAACTGCAGCGCCCGCTCTTCCAACAGCACTTCCAGCGCAGGCAGCAAGATATCCAGTCCCTTCATACAGTCCAGTCGGGCAATCATCCCCACCAGCGGGAGTTCAGGGTGAGCCGGCAGATTAATTTCACGCTGCAGCGCGGTCTTATTCACCCGCCGCAGAGGCAAAGAATCAAGATCGAACGGCTGTGTCAACCCGGTGTCATGCTTGGGATCCCAGCTCTCCACGTCGATCCCACTAAGGATGCCAAAGAAGCGATCCTGGCGCTCCGCCAACAACTCATCCATCCCCAACCCCATTTCCGGCTGCAGTACTTCCTGCGCATAGGTCGGGCTGACGGTATTGACCAAATCGGAGTTGGCGATCCCCTGTGCCATCCAGTTCACCTGCCCTGGCGACTCCGCGGGGAGATGCGGAACCTTTTCCATCTGCGCAAAGGTCAAAATCAAGCGTCCGCAGGTCCCTTGATACGCCAGGTTATGGATCGTATAAAGCGTGGCCATATCACGGTAGAAAGGCTCCTGCCGCCCATAGAGGTTAAGCCAGGTCACCATTGGGGCCACGTGCCAATCATTCGCATGAATAAGCTGGGGCTGCCACTGCAGCACCGGCAGTGCGGCAATCACCGCGCGTGAAAAGAAGGTGAAACGCTGCGGGTCGTCATTGAAGCCGTAGACCCGCTCCCGGGCGAAGAAGTATTTCTCATCCCAGATCATGTAAACCGGCACGTCCTCGACGGTCGACTCCAGAAGATGGACCTGCTCCTGATCCGGACCAAGAGGGACATGCACCACGTCCCCCACCCTGCGGAAATCATAGTCCTTGTTGTGGATATGGCCATAACGCGGGATCATAAGACGGACATCGACCCCTAAACGACGCAGTGCCTTCGGAAGAGAGCCCGCAAAATCAGCAAGGCCGCCGACCTTCACAAAAGGCACCGCTTCAGATGCTACAAAGAGCACCCGCAACGCATGATCGTCCATCTCAAGCTCCTGCTTTCGTATCTTGAAAACACTGATAAAGTCAGTCATATTATAATCGACTTTCGTAGAAACAGCAAAAAACAGGGATGGCTGCCGATTTATTTCCGCAGTTATGCTATAATTAAACTAATATTGGTCTAGAATAAAACACACTCTTCACCAACCCCACACGCCAACCAAACCATGCTACAGACAGCCGGCATGATGGATATGGCCACAAAAGGCACACGAATAACCCTGGCGCTTGCAGGAGCCTGCGCGCTTCTCATGATCTCACGCATCCTTCTACACGCCACGCACGAGATCCGCGCCCGCACCTTGCCCACGACCACCCCAGGAAGCGTCGTGATCAATGAGGTCGCCTGGATGGGCACCGGAGCCCTATCGACAAGCGACGAATGGATAGAACTCTACAATACCACCGAGAAATCCATCAGTCTGGAGGGGTGGCGGCTGCATACCGCAGATCAGGGCATGGCGCTTACCCTCCATGCCGCAATTGCGCCGCACGGCTACTATCTCATCGAGCGGACGGACGACCAGACCGTCGCCGATATCCCTGCCGACCTGACCGGCAGCTTCGGCAGCGGGCTCCACAACAGCGGCGAGGCGCTGCTGCTCAAAGATGCTGCCGGTCAGGTAATCGATACGGCCAACAGCTCCGGCGGTGCATGGCCTGCCGGGACGGCATCTCCCACCTATTGCACGATGGAGCGCATCACACCCCAAAGCGAAGACCGTGCAGAAAGCTGGAGGAGCAACAACGGCGTCATTCGCAACGGGATCAACGCACAAGGGCTCCCGATCAACGGCACCCCCAAGGCGGCCAATTCCCACTATCGCCCCAACCTCAGTCTCAGCAAAACCGGCCCGCTGACGGCGCTCACCCAGAGCCTCCTCACGTACGTCTTGACGATCAGCAACACCGGCAGCCTGACAGCCACCGAAACATACCTCACGGACACGCTGCCGGGGGGAACAGTACTGCTCGGTCAAAGCAGCCCCTACACATTCAGCCGCTCCGGACAGGAACTCAGGTGGCAGATCGGAGAGCTGTGGCCTGGAGAAAACCACGCGATCACTCTCACAACGTGGCTGAGCGAGTGCCTCACGGAGATCCTCATCAACCAGGCCGGACTCACCACCCCCTTGAGCGAGACGGAGACCTCGGATAATTATGCCTACTGGGAAACCGCAGCGGGTACAGGCCCGCCCCCTGTACTGATCAGCGCGCTGCTCTACAACGGGCTTCAGCCCGGCGACAGTGATGAGGCTCTCCAATTGACCAATATGCAGGCCGTCTCCCTGACGCTGACAGGGTGGAGTATCTGCAAATATGCCGTCCCCCTGGACTGCAACCCCATTCCTACCCTGCAGATCCCCGCCCACGGACAGGTCTGGCTGGCTCGCGAAGCATCGGCGTTCCACACCACCTTTGGATTCACTCCCGAAGCAACGCTTTCCCCCTGGCCCGTGTTCAACAACGAGGGCGATGAAGCGCTCCTGCGCGATGCATCCGACAAACTCATCGACACGCTCGTCTACGCAGGTGGGGAGAGTGCTGTCCCCGGCTGGGAAGGCAGCCCTGTTCAACCTTATGATGCCGGACGGGCCCTTGAGGGACAGATCCTGGCCCGCATCCCCAACGAGATCACAGGCCTTCCCCAAGCCGACACAGATAAAGCCGCCGATTGGCTTCAGCATTCCGCCGGCCTCGGGCAGGTGCGGTATCCGGGATGGGATCTCGATCCGCTCTTCTGGCCGCTCACCGTCACGGAACCGGCGACCGTTATCATCGGCATAGCACCGGACAACGCCATCGAGGTCATCACCGCCACGCTACTGCGGGCCCAAAGCACCATTGATATCGAGGTCTATGCGCTGCGCCACCCGGAGATCGTTGCCCTCCTGGTCGACAAAGCCCGGCAGGGCGTCGAAGTGACGATCCTGCTGGAGGGGAGCCAGGCAGGCATAAGCCCGAGCGATCCGCGCTGGCAGCAGGAGTTATGGGCCTGCCAGCAGATCGAGGCCGCGGGCGGGCAGTGCTATTTCATGGTGCAGGAGAAAGAAGACGCCATCTACAACCGGTACCATTACCTCCACGGGAAGCTCATTATCGTAGATGATGCATGGATCGTGATCGGCTCGCAGAATCTCACCGAGACAAGCCTTCCAGCAGACGATAAGCGAAATGGCACCTACGGGTCACGGGGCACGGTGATCGCCACGAATGCCCCCACCCTGGTCGGCCACGCCGCACAGCTCTTTGCGCTCGACTGCGACCCGGAGCACCATCGGGACGTCCTTCGCTGGAACACCGCCTACGCCGACAAATACGGCCTACCTCTTGCCACCCCCATCACCGCTTCCATCGACGGAATCACCAGCAGCGTGCGGTTCACCGCGCCCCTGGTTATCAGCGGCACCTTCGACTTTGCATTCTTCACCGCGCCGGAGGCCGTACTGCGACGTTCGGATGGTCTATTAGGACTGCTCGGGCAGGCCGGCCCCGGTGACACCCTCGCCGTCGAGCAGCTCTACGAATACGCCGCCTGGGGAAGCGGCCCCAACCCACGCTTGGAAGCCTGCATCGACGCTGCACGACGCGGGGCAGCCGTCCGCATCCTCCTCAACAGCGGCGCGTTCGGGGAGGAATACATCGCACCCACCTACACGCAAACGCTGGCCTACGTCAACCGGATAGCACATGAAGAGAGGCTGAACCTCCAGGTAGCCGCAGGAGACCCGACCCACTACGGCATCCACAACAAGCTCTTCCTGGTCGCCCTGAGCGGGAAAGGCTGCTACGCTCATATCGGATCACTGAACGGGAGCGAGGTTTCCAGCAAGGTCAATCGCGAAGTAGTGCTCCAGATTCGGTCGGATGAGGTCTGCGCCTACCTGAGCCACATGTTCGAGCTGGATTGGTGGCTTGCCAATCCGCTCTATCTGCCCGTTGTCATGCACGCCTACGACCCGCCGCGCATCCCCCTCATCAGCGAAGTCTACTACGCGGCAGGGACGGTCAACCAGGAATGGGTCGAGATCTACAATCCAACGGGCACGCGTTTTGACCTGAGCGCCTACAAAATCGGGGATGCCGAAAGCCGAGATCGGTACGAAGGCATGTTCCAGTTCCCTGCCGGCACACAGCTCGAGCCTTACGGGCTCATCGTCATCGCCTATGATGGCAGCCTGATACCACAGGCCACCTTCGAGCTCTACCCATACGCCCCGCAGATCCCGGAGATGATAAAGTATCCCTGGGGAGACGGGGACTGGACGCTGCGCAACGATGGGGATCAGGTCCTTCTGCTGGGGCCAGACGACGAGGTTGTTGACGCACTTGCCTGGGGAGATGCACCCTACGGCGACCTGATACCGCATCCGGGGGTGGAAATCGGCACACACTCACTCCAGCGCTATCCACCCGACCAGGACAGCGACAACTGCGCCACAGACTTCAGAGCCTTTCCGCCCTCGCCGGGGGCAATCCTTTTCCCGTAATCAAGACGATCAAACATCCATGGGGTTGAAGGCCGGCGGCGGTGCACCACCGCGTTCCAGATCCTGCCGCGCCAGGAAGCCCCCTCCCAATAACAAGACGGCTCCCACCCACTGCACCCAGGACAGCCGCTCCCCCAGCAGGACCATAGCCAGTGCCAGACTGACCGCCATCTCCATGAAGCTCAAGAGCACCGTCTGCACGCCCCCAAGCCGTTCGAGGCTGAAAAATACTGCCATCCGCGAGATCGCCGTGGTCAATCCCAATGCAAGGATCATCGCCCATCCAGGCAGGATCAGAGGCTCGACAGGGCTGCCGCTGACGACGCGCGCCACCGAAACCGTGATCGCCATCCCGGTAAGGATATACAACGTAGCAGAGCGCGCCGGGACGTCAGCAAGAACCCACTGCCCCATCACCATATACCAGCCGTTCAGTGCAGCAGAGGCCGCCATGAGCATGACGCCAAAAAGGTCAAAGGAATCGGCTGCCACCCAGGGGGAAGTCACCAGGACAGCCCCTACAAGCGAAGTGGCGAGGCGACTCAGCGTCAATCGTGAGAGGGGCTGCCCCGAAGCCGCGAGAAAGATAACCACCCAGATGGCATACAGTGCGCTCAGCAGGGAAGCCCGCGACGCATCCATACGATCCAAGGCGCTGTAATAGAAGATCGACCCGACCCCATTGATCATGCCCACCAGCAGGCAGTTGAACAGATCCGACACACGGAGAATAAGCAGCCGTCGCCAAAAAAGGAGATACACCACAAAGAGAAACAAAACCGCAACCACTGTCCGGCTCGCGGCCAGGGTCAGGGGGGTAACCCCAAACTGGTACGCCAGTTTACCCAAAATCGGGGCCCAGCCCAACAAAAATGAAGCCACGATGCCGCTGTAGAAACCGACCTTGCGGCGGCGTGCTTCCACGATATCTTGTTCCCCGGAGCGTTGGGCCCCACGTAAAAAATCAAATGTGCGCTGCTTTGCCCCCATACCTACGCCCTCGTCCGCATTTCTCATCCAAGATCTTCCATGCTATACTCACAACCATGAAACGTCAACAGAGGACCATCCTGATCATCTTTGGCCTGTTGGACCTGCTCGCGGTAAGCGGGTTGGGATACCTTATCTGGCACGCCAATCAGCCGACCCCCCTCCCCAAACCAGATGTGGCTCCTTGTATAGCACTGATACAAAGAAAGATCCCCGGCTATCTTTCCCCCGTCATTGCCTGGGAGGAGGACAACCTCCACCTTGGTCTAACCGCCGTCTATGATGTCGACGCCCCCCCAGAAAGCAGTGTGCAGCTTCTGTGGACCTCCCTCAATGCGCTGGCCGAAGCCTCAAGAACAGGCTGCCCAATCCCATCCCAGGTCTCCCTAACCGTCGTAGCACAAGGGACCGGAACGACCCTGAGCCACTCAGCAAAAATAAGCGGCGAAGGCATCAGAGCCTGGGCCAGCGGGGCGATCCCACAAGAGGACCTTTCCCGCGAGATCCGGTACCGCTCCGTTACCTCGCAGTAAGCTCGCGTATCACAACGTCGGCAGTGATCGAATCCACAATCGCATAAGAAGGGGGTCCAAAACGCCCCATCAGCTCCCCGGGATTCAGCAGCATCGTTTCCCCAATACGCTCGTGGTGTTTCTGGTGATCGTGGCCGTAACAGACCAGGTCATACAGATCAGCGTGTGCCACAGCCCACGCGATACGGGGGTAATGGGTAATGGCAATCCGATAGCCATCGAGTTCCAGCTCGGCAAATTCCCCATGAAGCGTCACATTGCTAACCTGATGAGCCAGGTGCCCGATGTACCACCGATCACCATCATTATTGCCCCAGACGGTATGTACCGGGCCACGAAAGCCATCGACCAGCGCCTTGAAAGTGAACGGGGCATTCAAATCGCCGCAGAAGACAAGACAGTCCGCCTTATCGATCTCCGCCAGCATCAGCTCCAACGCATGTAAATTATCATGGATATCAGAACAAACCGCTATCTTCACAGCACACACTCACTTTCCCACACGTAACCGAAAACGGCCCTCAAGCCACATTAAAAAGCCACAAGCGTACAGAGAAGCTTGGCCGGATCATTGGTAATCAGGCCATCGACTCCCACGTCCGCAAGGAACTGCGCCTTGACGCTATCGTCCACCGTCCAGACAAACACCCGCAGTCCGTGCCGGTGCGCACGGTGCACGCCGGCACGCGTCACAAAGGGTGCTGCCGGATGCAGCGCCTCATAAGGCGTCAAGGGCTTCAAAACCCCAAGGAAAAAGCTGCCCGCTCCATACAACAATCCGCAGGGGACCTCAGGGATCTGCTGCCGTATCCGAAAGAGGGAGTACGGCTTGAAAGAAGAAAACCATACCCGCCGGGAGAGATCCAACCGCCGCACCACGTCGGCCACAACAGCCTCCAGGTGCCCAGTGGCATCGTCCGATTTAAGCTCGATATTGATCAAGAGGCGCTGGCCGACCTCTGCCAGAACCTCCTCCAAGGTCGGGATCGGCTCCCCGGCGAACTCAGGCAAGCCCCTACTGGCATCCAGTGCCCGCAACTGCGCCAGCGACATTGCCGCGACCCTGCCGACCCCATTGGTTGTGGCATCGACACGCGCATCATGGATCACGACAGGGACGCCATC
>JAVEWB010000319.1:0-3414 GCA_034004765.1 Anaerolineae bacterium | reverse complement strand
CGCCGAGGCTCCTGCCTCAGGCAGCCCGTTGGCCACAATGATCGCAGGCAGTGCTGCCCAGGGGAGGTAGCCCAGCACGCCAATCACTCCCATCACCAGCAAGGTATTGGTCAGACTGCCAACGATGCCAGCCGCGACCAGTCCCACAGCAGGGCGAGACTCCAAAGCCTTCCACGCCACCCAGGCCAGCGGACCGATCGCCAACCGGGGAAGCACGGCGAGCAGCGGGTTGGTAAACCAGACATCGGTTGGACCTGTAGGAGCAATCGCCGCCTGGAGCATGCTGAATGCGCCGAAGATCAAGCCGATAGCTGCACCGACGACCGGGCCCTCAAGAACCGCACCGATGATGGCCGGGATGTGCATTACTGTAAGCGCGGCACCGCTGAACCAGGGGATAAGGCCCCAATGAGTCCACCCCAGCAGCGCGGAGATGGCCCCTAACACGCCGGCAACGACAATTTTGCGAATCCTTTCGCTCTCCATGCTTCACCTCAGCTCATAAGTTCGATTTAGGAGGTCAATCAAAAATCATTACTTTTGATGCCCTTCGAGATCATGCTTCCATTATACTCACTGTAAAACGGATTGCCAGTACGGTCAAAGGGTGTCAACGAGATTCTTCGCTGCCGTGGTTTTCTAAGGATGTGTCCCGTGGAAGCCGCTCAGAATGACAGATTAAGGCAGGTCTTGAGATAGAATGCGGTTGTCCTGTTCTGTCACCCGAATGAAACGCACCACCGCCTTGACGGTGGTATACTTGGGAGCGAGTGGCATAAACGATGAATCCATTGATCAAGCTGGAAGACGTAACGTATACCTATCCCCTCCCCGGAGGGGGCACGACTCCGGCACTTCGCCAGGTTTCGTTGACCATCGACGCGGGCGAATACGTCGCCATCGTCGGCGCGAACGGATCGGGGAAGTCGACGCTGGCCCGCCACCTCAACGCGCTGCTGCTGCCGGAGAGCGGCCACGTCTGGATTGCGGGGTTGGATACACGCGATCCCGCCAACCACCGGGAGATCCGCCGCACCGTCGGGATGGTCTTCCAGCGCCCGGAAGATCAGATCGTGGCTACCGTGGTCGAAGAAGACGTAGCCTTCGGGCTCGAAAACCTCGGACTGCCGACGGAGAAGATCCGCGCGCGCGTTCGGGGAGCGCTGGAAGAGGTCGATCTCTGGGAGGAGCGGCTACGCTCTCCCCACCTGCTCTCAGCAGGGCAGATGCAGCGGCTGGCATTAGCGGGCGTCCTGGCCCTTTCGCCACGCTGTATCGTCTTCGACGAGGCCACCGCCATGTTGGACCCGCTCGGGCGGCAGCACGTGCGGGCGATGATGGCCAACCTGCACCAGCAGGGTATCACCGTCGTCACGATCACGCACTTCATGGAAGAGGCCACCGATGCGGAACGCATCGTCGTGATGGCCGAGGGACAGGTAGCGCTCGACGGCACGCCTTCCACCGTCTTCTCCGATGTCACAGCGCTCCACGCGCTGGGGCTCGATCTACCGCCAGCCGCAGCCCTCAACGAACACTTGCGTCGGCAGATCCCGGCGCTTCCCGGTGGGCTGCTCACGACTGCCGCACTGGCCGCAGCCCTACAAGCCATTCCCCACCGCACAGGGACACCACCACCGTTCCAAGAACATGCCTCTGCCCCGTCGCCTGCACCTGTGATTGCCGTTCGCGGCTTGGGCCACACCTACATGCAGGGCACGCCGCTCTCACACCGTGCGCTCGCCGGAGTCTCCCTTTCCGTGGGGAAAGGGGAAGTCCATGGATTGCTGGGAGCCACCGGCTCCGGGAAATCCACGCTGCTGCAGCATCTCAACGGATTGCTGCGCCCGCAGGAAGGTCAGGTGCGGGTAGCGGACTTCGTGCTCAATGATCCCAAGGTCGACGTAAAAGCCGTGAGGAGAGCGGCGGGGCTGGCCTTCCAGATGCCGGAGTCGCAGATCTTCGAGCAGTACGTCGGCGACGAGATTGCGTATGGCCCGCGGCTTGCCGGCCTTCAAGGCACGGAGCTCCGTGAGCGCGTGCGCTGGGCCATGAGCCTGGTGGGATTGGACTTCGAAACGTATAAGGATCGGCTCACCTTTGCCCTGAGCGGCGGCGAACAGCGCAAGGTGGCGCTGGCCTCCGTGCTGGCATTGCGCCCTGCCATCCTGCTCTTAGATGAACCTACCGCGGGATTGGATCCCAAGGCGCATCGCGAACTCCTGAAGCAGCTCCAGGCGCTGAAAGAGACCGGGGTGACGCTGCTGCTCTCCTCGCATCAGATGGAAGACCTGGCACTGTTAGCGGAGCGGCTCACCATCCTGGCCGCAGGCAAAGACGGCCTTGCGGGCAGCACCCGCGCGGTCTTCGCCCAGGGAGATCAGGTGCGGGCGCTGGGGTTGGGGCTTCCCGCGGTCACCGAAGTAGCAAGCGCACTCCGAGATCAGGGATGGCCGCTGCCCGCCGGGTTGATCACCGCCGCGGAGCTTGTCGATGCCATCGCAGGGCTGGTGACGCATGGGTGAGTTCGAGTTCCTGCGCTTCATCACCATCGGCCAATATCTGCCTACCGGCTCGGTCATCCACCGGCTGGATCCGCGCACACGCCTGATAGGGGGACTTTTTCTCCTTGCAGCTATCACCGCCGCCCCACGTTGGACCGGATTGGCGTTGGCACTCGTGGTGCTCTATGGACTGCTGCGGCTGGCCCGCATCTCTCCGGGCTATGCCCTGCAAGGACTGCTCGCGCCGCTCCCCTTCATCCTCTTCCTGGCACTCCTGCAGCTTCTCTTCGGTCCGGAGGCAAGGTTATCCCCGGTGCTGATTGCGGTGGGACCGTTGCGCATCTCCACGGCAGACCTCCTGCATGCGCTGATCCTCATCCTACGTTTTGCAGGACTGGTCCTGGGGATCAGCCTGCTCTCCTTCTGCATTGCGACCACAGAGCTGGTCCACAGCCTGGAGGCCCTGCTGCGCCCGCTGACCGCGCTGGGGCTGCCCACCCACGACCTGGTCCTGATGATCCAGGTGTCCCTGCGCTTCCTGCCACTGGCCGCACAGGAAGCGGAGCGCATCGCCAAAGCGCAGGCATCACGGGGGGCCGATTGGGGGACAGGACGCGGAGGCCTGCTGCGCCGTATCCGACAGGTGCTGCCGATCCTGGTGCCGCTGTTTCTCACCAGCCTGCACCGGGCCGAGAACCTGGCGCTGGCGATGGAGGCGCGGGGCTATGCGGGGGGCAAAGGGCGCACCTCGATGGTGCGGCTGCACTTCCATCCCCAAGATGCATGGGCCCTCATCCTGGTCATCGCACTGGCGCTGGCCATTGTGCTGCTGTAAGCTGTAAAGTCCCAGCGCTGTGCTCTTGGCATCTTCGCAAACAGCGTATATGATAGAGACAGGAGGTAATCATGG
>JAVEWB010000318.1:0-3425 GCA_034004765.1 Anaerolineae bacterium | reverse complement strand
CAGTCCACCGGTCGCACGAGCAACCACCGGTGTTCCCACGGCATAAGCCTCGGTCGCCCCCCCAAAAGGCTCATAGAGGGAGGGCATCAACAGGTACGAACTCCCGCGCTTCAATTCCAGATAGCCCTGAGCCATGCGGAAGGGAAAGACCTTCACCTCACCGGGGCGCTCCTCCGCCAACCGCTTGAGGAAGTGCAGCCCCTCAACGCCTTCTTCTCCTGGGATCGGTGTGAAGATGTATTTTGCCCTGCCGCGCGCTACCCGTCGAATGGCGGCGGCAGCCAGATCATATCCCTTCTGCCGGGGGTCATCCCGCCCGAACATCAAGAAGATAGGCCCCTTGAACGTCTCGAGGTCATCCAACCTGCCCCAGGCTTCCGCTGGCTGGTACGCAGTAAGCACTTTCAGCAAAGCCTCACGACGCTGCGCTTTGAGCTCCAAAATAGGAGCATAATCGCCATGGCGGGCGGCTTCGATCGCCTCGTCGGAAAAATCCTGCGGGGCAAAGATGCCGTTATCCACGCCTACCAGCCGCTGTTTGGCAAAGATTTTCTGAAGGTGTGGCGCGTAGATCTCAGTGAAGAGCGGATCTTTGACCAATTCCGTCGAGAATCTCTTGGAGACGGTACAGATCGGCAGGTCGAGAAACGGCAGCAGCTTCTCCAACATCGTAGCGCCCGGCAGTTGGCGGTCGGAGATCTGCGCCAGATCCGCATCCGTCAGCGGCGTGTCGTATGGATTGTGCATCGTCAGCGTACAGACCGATGCGCCGATCTCAGGCTCCTTTTTGACCATCAGAGCCACAGCGGCGGTCTGCCAATCCTGCAAGTGAAGGATCACATTGTCGGTCTTTCCCAAAGCAACCAACGCCTTAGGCACCGCGGCGGAGAAGAACAGGGCATCTTGGAGCAGTTGTTCGGGCTTTCCGGGGTTCACGTAAGGGTTACAGGGTGCTTCAGGAGCAGGAGGGTCGCCACAGTCACAGGGTGCATTGAAGAACGCATCGGCGTCAAGCAGGTAAGTCGTGAAGCCCTCTTCATCGACAGAGCGCAAAAGCCTTACCTCGTGATCGGTACCTCCAAAGGGCACGTGCAACATATGCCCAGCGGGTTCAATGGACTGAAGTTTCTTAGGGTTGCAGCACACAATATGCTTGAAATAGGGGGCAATCAGCAAACATCTGCCTTCTGTCAACCGCGCCATGTGACGGGGCAAAATGCGCATCACAGCAGCCAATCCCCCCAGAGGCGCAAATTCACTCTCAAACGTTACAAAGACAACCGTGCGCTCTCCATGAGCGATCTCATCCGCGTTCGGCAACGTCATGGCAGCCATCCTTTCCAAGTAGATTTATCGAAAGCAGAACCTCGACTAACAATACCTTAGCCGCCGAGTTAGTCAAGCAGTGGGGCAACGCTTCACCACGTTGCCCCACAAAGACGTCCTTCACACACAGCGTTAAGACTAGGAGTTTTCCGTACGCTGTCCACTACGCCTATAGAAAACCAGGCCAATGAGCAAGAACGTCACCCCCCCCAGAATCCAGAGCACCAGTCCAGGCTCCAACATGCCACCGCTCTCCGGAAGGAAAGCAGCCAATCCTGGAACTTTGACCGTAGCCGTAGCGATAATACGGCTGGTCTGATCGCTCCAGGCTACCACAGTATTCACGATTTCCGTCCCCGGGGGGACATCCAGCTTGACCTTCACTTTGATGGTCAGAACAACAGAATAGCCGGGCCCTAACGTGCCCACATCTACGGTCACCCGGTTGCCTGAAACGGTAGGTGTACCCTGAGTGACGCCGACATCAACAATCTCCAACTCTCCGGGGACATCATCTTCCAGCGTGACCCCGGTAGCCGTCCCCGGCCCTTCGTTCTTCACCACGATCCGGTAAGTAAATGTATCCCCAGGAGCTGCAACCTCTGTGTCAGCCTCTTTCGAAACCCAAAGAGTGGGAGTGTCCCCATCATCAGGCGTGTCGGTTGGCACATCGGTCGGCACATCGGTCGGTACATCGGTTGGCACATCGGTCGGCCTGGGTGTAGGTGTAAATCCCGCAGCCACAGGCGCTATGGGGAATGCCAGACTCGCGAACAAAACATTAACAATCATCAACGTCAGTATGCCCAACCCCACCAGTAAGTTACGTCGTCTCTCCATTTTACCCTCCCCGCTTGATTCCCCTTGAAATAAAATCCGTCCCATTGAAGAATCGCAGTTTCTCATAAGCTGCTCTGCGTACCCACATCATACTCTAAAACTTTGTGGAAAACAAATCGGCGCAGACATCTTTTTAAGCCAGGTTTGTCCAATATAGCGTAGAAAATCCACAGGATCGGCACACTCACCACGCCGATCCTGTGTCACATCCTCAGATATCCTCTGTTTACCGACTCAAGGTGCGTATAGAAGCGGCATGTAAAGCTTATACGGCATCGCGGACGTACCGATCAGCGCCCGAACCGGCCCATGAAATGTCTCCTGGCCCAAAGTATCCACATCCACCAGCCAATACCAGTAGGAGGCATCAGGTGATGCTTTAGTATCCAGGTAGTCGTACTCCGCACCACAGAAGTTGCCCCGGCACAGCGTGGGTACAAACGCCAGCTCAGCGGCGCGCGTTATATCCGACGACGTTCCACGCAGCACCCGGAAACCGAAGTTGTCGACCTCGACCGCCGTGGCCCATTCAAGGCGAATCCCATCCGCTAGGGATGTCGCCCGGAAGTAGCGCAAATCAACGGCGGAGACAGGCGGCACTTTCACCACCTCCACCGGCACGTCATCTTCGTCAGTCACCGTCCTGCCGGCATACGTCCCGGCGACATCAGCCGTGTTAACCAGAGTCCCCGTCACCTCATAGGAAGCCGTCACAACAAAGCTCACCATAAGGCTCTCGCCCGGCGACAGCGTCCCAAGATCCTCCCAAACCAACAACGGCTCGGCCAATACATCCGGGGCCGCCGGGTTGCCCGATCCCACGACATAGTTAATCTCAGCAGGCAGTGTATCGGTAAGTACCACCGGTGAAAGGCTTACATTCCCGGTGTTGGTGATCCGCAGTGTGTAGGTAAAGGGCTGTCCTTGCACCACCGTCTCCTGACTCACCAGCTTGAGCAGTTCGATGTCCGGATCCGCTCCCCAATAATGGCTGGGGTCATCATCCCGCACCACTTCATCATTGGGGGAGACGCCTGTAACGGTGCCCACGTTTCCATATTGACCGGCAGTCGCGGCCCCCGTGGCAAGACAAGTGATTGCCTCGCCAGGAGCCAATGGCCCCGCGAGTGACCGATTACAGTCCGCATCAGTCAGAGCGAAATCATCACTGGGATCCGTAGGGGTCCCATTGTCATCGACGACCGTGAGGTCGTGAAGCGGCTCATTCCCATCATTGGTGATCACGTAAGTCCACGTGA
>JAVEWB010000317.1:0-3443 GCA_034004765.1 Anaerolineae bacterium | reverse complement strand
AGGTCGTAATCCATCCCGAGACCCCCATCGCGCTGCTGGTGAGCAAAGGGCCCGCGCCCAATGCCCAGGCCGCGCCCACCTTCATCGCCATGACGTGGGACAAGGCCCTCATCGAGGCACTGCGGAGCAACGTCGTGTTGGTCCTGGACAAATTAGCCTATGATGACAAAGTCCCCGAAGGCACGATCATCGAGCAGAGCCTCCAACCCAGCATGATGATCACCCCCGGAACCGTGATCCTGCTCACGGTGAGCAAAGGCCCCAGCCCCGCCCTTACTTCTGTCCCGAACTTCGTCGGGGAGACGGAGGGAGCGGCCAGGAAACTTGCCGTGGAGTACTATTTGGAGTCCGAAGTCGCCGAGACCGTCCAAAGCGATCAGCCCGAAGATCAGATCCTGGCGCAGGATTTACCGGAGGGGCTGGAAGTCAAACGGGGCACAAAAATAAGGCTGACCGTCAGTGGAGGTCCCCGCCCCGTGGAGGTCAGTGAGCCGGAGGTCGGCGCGGTCGCTGCGTTGGCTCCAGCAGCAGCGGAAGAAACCCCTATGCCTGAGGAAGTGGAAGCATCCGAGACAGCGGGAATACCATCCATGGAAGATGAGCGCACCGAAGGAGGTGGCGGGGGAATTTCCACATCCATTGAGGAGTCAGCAGCCGGAGCCACACCGGACGAGGAGAGGCTCGCTCATACAGGACCTGAAGAACCTGCCGATGAGGAATCCCCTACTGAAGAGGTCATCGAGATCGAGGCCCTGCCTCCTGATCTCCTGGATCTCACATCGGAGTTCGATTTTTCTTCTGTCACCAGACCTGAGCCTACGCCTCCCCCGGCACCGATCGTCGAGGTGGAAGCCCCCACACCGCGCGCACGGGTCATGAAATCCCGGCGGCAGGGCGAGCAAGGAGAATAACGGCCATAACTTCTTTGGGGGCACTCTTCTACAGCACGCGTTGAAAAGTAAGGCTTAGAGCGTGGCTTTGCCGCGCTCTAAGCCTTCTTCCCTATACTCCAGTTGCCCGTTTAGATGATTCTGGTATGATGCCTTTCATCGGAGGCAATAAAATGCAGAGTGTCCTGGCACTACTCAAGACCATGCGGCCCAAACAGTGGACCAAGAACGGTTTTCTCTTTGCCGCACTTCTATTCGACGTAAAACTCTTCAGGCCTAATTACGTTGTTCAAACCTTAGCAGGCTTCATCCTCTTCTGCCTGGTCTCCGGCGTCGTTTACACCATGAACGACCTTGTGGACATCGAAAAAGACCGCGAACACCCTACCAACCGCTCCCGGCCACTCCCTTCGGGTCAGTTGCCGGCGAAGTTTGCACTTACGGCAGCCATCGTCATTGCCGCAGCCTCGATGATCGGAGCATTTCTACTCTCACCCGGCTTTGCCCTCATCTTAGGCGGATACCTGGTGCTGCAGATCGCCTACTCCTTCTACCTGAAGAATATCGTGCTCCTGGATGTCATGGCGATTGCGGCAGGTTTTGTCCTGCGCGTGGCCGCCGGGGCACTGCTCGTGAATGCGGAGCGCTTCTCGCCCTGGCTTTACCTCTGCATGACCCTCCTGGCGCTCTTCCTGGGACTGGGGAAACGCCGTGGGGAGTTGGTACTCTTGGGTGAAAATGCACAAAACCATCGGGAAAGCCTCCAGTACTATACCCTTCCCCTGATGGACCAACTCATCGGCGTGGTCACGTCGGCCACCATCTCCGGATACGCGCTGTATACCTTCTCCGCCCCCAATCTTCCTACCAACCACACCATGATGCTGACCATTCCCTTCGTTATCTACGGCATCTTTCGCTATCTTTATCTCGTTCATGCCAAGGGAACCACACTGGCTCCCGACGAAGTGCTGATCACGGATCGCGCCATGCAGATCGATATTCTGCTGTGGATCCTGGCAGTGGCCGCCGTCTTTTATATCGGGAAGTGAGGCATACGCCCTATGCAGCCAGTCGAATGCACAGCTCCGGGTAAAGTCATCCTCTGCGGCGAGCACAGCGTCGTCTACGGAGAACCCGCCATCGCCGTCCCCGTCAGCGGACTCCGGGCCCATGCGCACGTTGCTCCTGCCGACGCTCAAGGCCTAAGGCTGACCGCATTAGATTTGGGAGAGCGCCTGACACTTGCTGAAGCGCCGGACGATTACCCGCTGGCGGTCATCGCCCGGCTGACGCTGGCCCACTGCAGCGCCACCGAACCCAACGCAGAGCTGACCGTGCACTCCGACCTGCCCATCGCCGCCGGACTGGGGAGCGGCGCGGCAGTTTCAGTCGCTGCTGCGCGCGCTTTAGCCCTTTATCTGGACCATGACCTTCCGCAGGAGGAGGTCAGCGCGCTGGCCTACGAAGTAGAGAAACTCCACCACGGGACACCCAGCGGCATCGACAATACGGTCGTTGCCTGGGAGCGTCCCGTCGCCTTTACCAAAGGAACGCCGCCCAGTGTTTTCAACATCGCACGGCCCTTCTACCTGATCATCGCCAACAGCGGCCTGCACAGTACCACCCGTGAGATCGTCGAAGGGGTACGTCAGCGCCGGGAAGCCAATCCGGACTATTACGACACCTGCTTCGAAACCATGGGAGCCATCGCTGAGGCCGCCCGCGTGGCGATCGAGCAGGGCGGGATCGAGGCCTTGGGGCCGCTGATGAATCAGAACCACGCCTTACTCACGCGGATTGGCGTCTCCCTGCCCGCCCTCGATGCCCTGGTCGCTGCGGCACGACGAGCGGGTGCGACAGGCGCTAAGCTGACCGGCGCGGGTGGGGGCGGCAACATCATCGCGCTGGTCACGCCGGAGAATGCCGACGCCGTCAGGCGCGCGCTGCAAGAGGCGGGTGCTGTCCAGACATGGCAGACCACGGTGGAATAGTCAGGCAGACAACTGAGGAGAATAAAATGGACATGGGTCCGACCTTCATCAAGTTGGGTGGCTCGCTCATTACCGATAAGCGCCGTGAGGCCTCCGCACGCCCGGAACTCCTGCGTACGCTGGCACAGGAGATCAAGACCGCGATAGAAAGCGATCCCGAGATACGCCTGCTCCTGGGACACGGGTCCGGCTCCTTCGGGCACTGGGAGGCCAGCCGTTACGGCACGCGGCACGGCGTCACCACACCTGAGGGCTGGCAGGGTTTTGCTCAGGTGAGCGCCGCCGCTTCACGGCTCAATCGGATCGTTGCAGACAGCTTTCAGGCGGTCGGTCTGCCCGTCTTGAGCCTCCAACCCTCCGCCTCAGCACTGGCCGAAGAGGGCAATATCGTCACCTTAGCGGTCAAGCCCATTCAGCACGCACTCCAGGCCGGGCTAATCCCGCTCATCTTCGGCGACGTGGCCTTCGACCGTTCCTGGGGCGGCACCATTCTCTCCACCGAAGACCTGTTCGTCCATCTGGCAACGCTCCTGCACCCCGACCGCATCCTGCTCCTGGG
>JAVEWB010000316.1:0-3454 GCA_034004765.1 Anaerolineae bacterium | reverse complement strand
GTAGAGTGTGCTGTACCCCAGCGCCAGCTCTGTTTTGTTGCTCGTGTTCAGCAGCATGCCTCCGTAACGGTTCACGAAGGTCATCAAGATCATCGCCCGGAGCCGCGCCTGGATGTTCTCCGCCGCCGTTCCGTGCGTGAGCAGCTCCCCCAGCGTCGTTTCGGCGGCCTGATGCAGGCTCTCCAGCTCCACGACCTCGAAGCGGATGCCTAAGGCCTGCGCCAGCTCCTGCGCGCAGGTGGTGGAGCGTGGATCGGAGTAGCGCGAGGGGATCGCGACGGCGGTGACCTGCGCCGCGCCTAAGGCCTCGGCGGCGATCACGGCGACGAGGGCGGAATCGACCCCGCCCGACAACCCCAGGACGGCGTGGTTTAAGTCATTCTTGCGGGCGAAATCGCGCACGCCCAGAACCAGCGCTTGAAAGAGCGGCTTTTCCGCTGGACCCTCCGGCGGCTCTGCGGGCCGGGCCGTCGCCAGATCCACGACCCGGACGGCTTCCTCGAAGCCCGGCAGCGTGGCAAGATGATGTCCCTGTGCATCGAGGGCGAAGCTCCGCCCGTCGAAGATGAGTTCGTCGTTTGCGCCGCAGAGGTTGACGTAGACCAGCGGGCAGTGGGGACGGCGGGCGTGGTAGAGCCGCTGCTCCATGATCGTTTGCTGGTAGGGCGACGCGGCGATGCAGATCAGCAGCTCCGCCCCGGCGGCCTGCAGTTCCGCGGGCGGGTGGCTCTCGTAGGATTCGTCCCAGAGATCCTCGCAGACCAGGATTCCCACGTGTGTGCCGCCGAGGGTGAGGGGCGGCAGTATCGGGCCGGGGACGAACCAACGCGGCTCGTAGAAGACGTCATAAGCGGGGAGCAGCCGCTTGGCGGCGACCAGCTTGACCTCGCCGCCCTGCAGGAGCACTGCGGCATTGTACAACCCGGGGTGGTGGGGCGTGCGCTTGCGGCCCGGCATCAGGGTTCCCACGATCACCGGCGGCCCACCGCTGCTGCGTCGGGCCAGATCCTGATTTGCCTCGAAGACTGCCTCGCTGAAGCTGGAGTCGAAGAGGATGTCCCGCGGCGGGTAGCCGGGTATGGCCATCTCCGGCAGGACTACCAACTCAGCGCCCTGGCTGCGCGCTGTTGCAATGGCGGCCAGGCAGCGCTCGACGTTGCCTTCCAGGTCGCCGATGCACGGATTGACTTGCGCCAGGGCTAACTTCATGGGAACTGTCCTGCCACCGCATCGAGCAGCTCGAGCGACTCCATCACGGAATCGCGCCGGAAGCAGATCACGTCCCCCAGCATGAAGGTGCGGTACCCCAGCGAGAGCAGGAACGCCACGTCACCGATGTCGGCGCTCTCCGGGACGGGGATGTGGGCCAGGGAGTCGAAGATCCGGCTGGCGACGATGGCGTTGGGATCGGCGGTGATGATATCGCGGAGCGCGCTCACGATGCGGTGCGGGCGCAGGACCTCGATGTAGAGGTCCCCGCGCGCGGCCATGAGTTGTCCCTGTGTGGCTTTATGTTTTCGCGCATAGGCCAGTCCCCGCTCGCTCTCGATCTTCAGAACGATCTCGGCATCGGGCAGGATGGCCCGTACTTCGTCCGCGTCGGTGGGGCTTTCGACGTACGAGAGCATGACGCGCCGGAGCCCCAGCGATTTCATCGCTTCCAGGTAGGCGCGGTCGGTCTCCGTGAGCGTGCCCTCGATCTTCAACGAGGGATGCACGATGTTGACCGACTCCCCGGGCCCGATGAGGCGGCGCGGGCCGTCTTCTAAGATCAGCCGGTCCCCATCGACGGCAGCGACCTGCACACATTCGGTGCCGTCGGAGAAGAAGGCCTCCACGGGCGTCTCCACCCGGATGCGGTGGCTGAGGTGCACCTCGGTGTAGGGCGGGATAGCCGCGCCGACAACGCGAAGCTGCCGCCCTTTGAGATCCACCCACAGCGGCGGGCCGAGGCTTGCAAGGCGCTCCAGCACCGCGGTGAAACTCTCTTTCAGCGGCATCACCGTGTTCAGCCGCAGTCCCCCCACCAACGGATGGCGGGCCACCTCGTTCAGGTAAGGCGCGTAGGGTGGGATGGTGACGATCGCGCGGACTTTCATCGCCCCGCTACAGCTTTAGCGTAGCGCCGCAGTACTTGCAGCTAAACATCCCGCCGGAGTCGATCGGAATGGGGGCGCCGCAGCGCGGGCATTTCATCTCGATCGGCTTGCTCACCTCGGCGACGGTTTCCTCGCTCTGGCGGGCACGCAGGTTATTCTGGAAGTCCCCGAAGTGGCCCCAGGCGCGCGCGATCAGTCCCATCGCGTAATCGACGGCGCGCTGCTCGTCCTGGATGTGGAAGATTTTCTGCTCGCCGATCGCCTGCCCCCACTGCTGGTCGACGACATCCCCCACCTTGCCGGTAGGGCGTCTCAGAAACCACACGTTCCAGGTCTTGCAGAGCTGCTGCCAGGCCTGGATGGCATCGACATCCCGACCGAACTGATCCCCCATGCGTTCGGCAATGTGCGCTTTAGGAACCGTCGGGTGCATGGGGGCATCCCCGAACACGATCATGAACGGCGTCTCCTGGATGTTGGGCACCTGCACGTGCGTGTTGACCCAATGCGCAAAGAGGCCGTAGCTTTCCGGGGCATCGCCACCGTTTCCTTCGCCGTACAGGGAGCCCAAGAGCTGTTCCAGGTCATAGCCACCGGCGAAGGTCGTCACCTGCAACGGCCAGTTGTCGAACCCGGAATCGCCAATGGCGGCAAAGCAGATCTCCAGGTCATCCCGGTATTGGGAGAGCGTGTTGTAGAGCAGGGGGAGGCGGTCGAAGATTTCGAACGGCCAACTGGCCATCGATCCGGTAACGTCGACGGCGACGATCAACGGGTTCGGGGAGGTGGTAGAGATATGTTTGTGTGGGTCGATGACTTTCTCGTTGGGCTGGTTTTTCCGCTCGTAGGTGCGCGGGCCGTGGACTTCGGCACGTTCCGCTGCCTCTTTGCGCAGTTTCGCGCCGCCGGAGCCGTATTTGTATTTCGTCTCACCGTACCAACCGCTGGTATCCTCATCCCATGAATACATTGTTCCTCCTGTGTCTTGTCGTAGTTATTGTATGATAGTGCCCAATGCCAGGGTTTGCAATCCGAACTCGCGGCGGAAGCGCTCGTCGAGCTGTCGCGCCGTGATATAGGCCTCGATTTCCGGCGGAACCCACGGTTTCCAGCCATCGCCGCGCGCCATCTCCGCGCGGACCATGCTCCCATCCACGGCGATCCGCTCCTCTTCCGGCACCAGCGTGACGGGCCGCACTACCGTGTAATCCGCGGCCATCAGGTTGGCGACGTAGGGGTTGGCCGTGACGAAGCAATCGAGCGGGCCGAACAGATCGAGGATCATCAAGCGCCAGCGCGGGCCGTCGTCCAGGTCGGGCACGGGGATCAGCGTGTAGTTCTCGTACCCAGCCAGT
>JAVEWB010000315.1:0-3463 GCA_034004765.1 Anaerolineae bacterium | reverse complement strand
TGCGCGCCTTTACCAAGACGTTGGAGCGACAAACCGGCGAGACCTACCAGCCCCAGTATTTGACCCCGGCGGCTTACCAGGCCATCGTCACCGGCACACTCGAACGCGGTGGCAGCAACACCAGCGGTCGCGGCATGCAGGCCCCGCGAGGCGGCGGCAGGCCAAGACGTTCCTAGATAAACACAAGATGGCGCACCCTCAACAGTGCGCCATCTGCGTATTCCAGGTAGAGATCTATCCAATGCGATTGCGCTGCATGCCAAGCTGCTTGATCTGCGCCAGCAGCTCCGCCGGCGCGATCTGCGGAGCCGTCGTGATGATCCAAAACAGCACCGTCATCAACACCGCCGACGTAAGACACCAGGCACAGGTCGCACCGATCACGAACGGCTCCAGGAAGGTCAGATAGATGGAAAAGAGTATCCCGAACCAGGCCATCCCCACCAGCGTCAGCGAGGCCAGGTTGACCCAGACCCCCTTGGCATAACGGGCCACCAGCCACGCAGCGCCAATACCAATGTACCCCATAACCCCCAATACGGCAATGGGGAGCACGCCAAAGAGCAATGCAAATTCACTTTGCTGAACGCTGTTGCAGTCCCCTACTGGCCCACAGACCGCCGTCACCTGCTGCGTCTCCACGTAGGCCAGATACCCCGCCACGATCAGCCCCAAAACGACCAGCACGGGCACCACCATCCGTGCGCCTACAGGTATCAACCCTACGCTGCGCCCTCCGACAACCAGCCGGTACAACACCACCCCCACCATCCCCAACAGGATGACGACAGAGAACGTGTTCCCCAGCGGGTCGCGGGCAAAGCGCGCCCGCCAATCCTCAGCCTCGCTATCCAGATCAGGCAGCACCGCCTCGGGTGAAGGGATAGGAGTCTCTGCCGGAGTTTCCCCCGATGCAGCCCCCGCCGTCGGCGTGGGTGACGTTGCGGCAAGCGCTTCCTCCAACCCCGGAATCGCGGGCCATCCCACACCGCCGGTTGCCAGGCCCGACGCGATCAGTCCCGGAAGCTGCTCCGGGATCTCCCCCGAACCGACCAGAACGGTCTCCCCGAGCACGAGCGTGGGCACCCCCCTCCGCTCCTCCGGGATGTCGAACGTTTCGATCGTCGCCTGATACAGCCCCTGGCCCTCAGGGGTCGCCGTATTCACACCTACGATGGCGAACTGCTCATCGTACTGCTCCAACAGCGGCGGCAGCACTTCAGTAATCACCTGGTGACAGTGGCCGCAATTCGGAGAGTAGAACATAATCGCATGCACGACCGATTCCTGCCCCCGCACCGGCACCGCACCCTGCCCCAAAAACAAACACAGCAAAGACCAGCCAGGCAACAAACCACGCAGTATTTTTCTCATCGAGACCTCAACGTCTTTAGTTTACCACATCTCTGCCTGGCGCGCTAACAAAGCCGCGGGCAGGGTGCGTTTCATTCTGGGGACGAGCAACCGTGCAAGGCACGTACGTAGAACCTGGATCCACCATACGTCGTCTGAACCAGCAGCCCCGCGTCGATCAGATCCTGCACCACGGCCCACTCCTCCCCACTTCGCAGCAAGAGCTCCTGGACGGCATCTTCGCGCATGGGGTGCACGGCCGTGATACTGAGCAAATCCGCTGCCGCATCGCCTGTGGCCACAAAGGCGTTCCCTTCATAGCCGATGAGATACTCCACATGGGGCACCCGATTGACGAAGATCTGGTAAGCACGTGTCAGCGCAGCCTCGTCTGGGGGGTGCACCCAAGACTCTGCCGGGGGGCGCGTGGGAATACTCAGATAGGCACAGGCCGGCCGCAGTGTCCCGACAAAATCGCCCGTCGCAATGAGCACTGCCTCCGCATCATTCACCCCCGCCACGAGCATCGTTTCCGTTACCAGCTTCCCGGCAAAGACCTCCGCAAAAGCGCACACCCCGTCAAGCACAGAAGCCATGTGCAACCCGCCGTGCGGACGATCCACGCGGTGCCAGACAGCCTGATCAACGGCATCCACTTTGACTGAGACCCAATCAGCCTGCAACAAAGCCTCGCGCACCTCCGGCCGCCAGAGCAGCGATCCGTTGGTGATGACCGCCAGAGGGATCCCCGGTGACTTGAGGCGCAGCAAAAGTTCCCCCAAAGCAGCATCCAACGTCGGTTCGCCATCGGGGACGAGCGTCAGATAGTCCACTCCTTCTCCGGTTTGCTTGAGGACCTCCAGCTTTGCCATTACAGCATCTACAATCGCCTTCGGCGCGTAAAACGCCTGCCGGTCTATTTGCAACCGCGAGGTGCGCCCCAACTGACAGTAGACACAGGCATACGTGCAGGTCTTAGGAGGAATGTGATTGATCCCTAAGCTCCGCCCCAGACGGCGTGAAGGCACCGGCCCAAAAACAAGTGAGATTTCCATAATCATCGCCCCTATAAGCACACCAAGCCTGCCAGCGGTTTATACAAACCGCTGGCAGGCTGTCTGAATAAACTTCAGCCTTCCGGCTCTATCTCTGCCAGGCGGCGGTCCAGCGCCTCCAACTGCGCACGCAGTCGCTCCCCTTCTGCCTTGAGCAGCACGACCTCATCTGCACGAGTAGAGGGAACTTCTGCTGCACTGGCAGTGCCCCAACGCGGCCACCCCCAAAAACCCGCGGCACGACTCCACCAGCGGCGCCGGTGACCACGCCCAAAACCAACCTGTGGAACGGCATCCCCGCTGCAGAGCCCCATCCCACGGCCCGTCCCCGGACCCTCACCCAGCGGCCCGGTTGCATCTCTTCCTGTCATAAGACTCACCTCCTAGCTTGACAGGGTTATCTACTTTCATTATACGCATCTATTGACAAATTGTCAATAGATAAAACGACAATATAAAGGACAAATATCACTTGAAAGTGGATGAAGCTGCCGCTATACTCAACACGGAAACTGGATCAAGGTTCAAAGACCCTAATCTAATCAAGGAGAGCGAAACAATGGCAAAGATCACAACGTATTACAAAGGCAATATGCTGTTCGAGTCCCAAATCGGCAAACACACCGTGACGATCGACGTCCCCGACTCCATGGGGGGGAGCGATCGCGGCCCCATTCCACCCCAGATTTTCGTCGCCTCCCTGGGAAGTTGCGTCGGCGCTTTCGTTGCTCAGTACTGTGAGAACAACGGGATCGACGACACGGATATGACCGTCGACGTCACCTTCGACAAGGCAGAGGATCCCACCCGCCTGGTCAACCTGAAGGCCACCGTCAACCTGCCGCACGGCGAGTGCGCCAAGCGCGTCAAGGCCATCACCCGCGTCGCCGAGCACTGCCCGGTACACGCCACCATCAAGACCATGGAAGGGCTGGAAATCCAAATCTTGGGCAAGGACAACTGCGACCTCGCCGCAGAGGAGTAACGCCAGCCGACCACGAATTCGACACGAATACACGAATGGCCTCTATCCTTCGTGTAGTCGTGTATTTTTA
>JAVEWB010000314.1:0-3474 GCA_034004765.1 Anaerolineae bacterium | reverse complement strand
GGTGAATCGTTCTCCATCACCAGGGCTGCCGTCGAAGGGTCGTCGATCCCATAAGTGGACACCTGATACTTTTTCCCAATGCCGAACACGGCCAACAGGGGCGTATCCAGAAGGTTATGCAGAGAGGTAATCACGATACAGGCCACGATGAGAAACGACACCAGGGCAAGAGGGTAGAACTTTGCCACTCCCGGCTTCTGCGTGCTTCCACGATATGCCATGCCGGAACCGGCCCCTTCCTGTTCAGCCGAATCAGAGGATGTCATGATTTCACCTCGCTACGTGTGTCACCACCCAACAGGGCGTGAGTTGAGCCGCCATCTTCTTGTGTCAGGATAAGTATAGAAAAGATAGGGAAAATTGCAAAAAACGACGTTTGCCTTTGCCCGACCCCGAGACGGGGTCGGGGAGCAACGTGCCCCATTCGTGGTCGGCTCGCTGCGGCGGATGGACAATCCGGCGGATTGTCCTACATTGCTTGACTTTCCGCCGCTTCGGGTGTAAGGTACCACCACTCGAAACCAGGAGGAGTACGATCAAGAGTTTTCCGTGAGGTCCGGGGCAGCCCCGACCTTACCCAAGTGAGAGGACGCCATGAGTAGGGAAATCATTGAACGGATACTCAATATCGAAGCAGACGCTGAGAGAATCCACGATGATGCCCGACTGCAAGCAGCGCAACTGACCGAGGAGGCCGAGCAAGCGGCCTCCTCGTTGCTTGAGCGGGCACAGCGTGAGAGCCGCGAACAGGCTCGACAGATGATCGCAGACGGCAAGGCCGAGGCCGAAGCCGAGCGGGCGCGTATCCTCGCGCAGGCCGAGGCCGATGCCCGCACCATGGAGACCATTGCCGCAGGACACAGCGACGCGGCGGTGGCCTTCGTGCTGGATCAAATCACAGGGCGCAAGTAGAGCTGATGGCCGCTCAGGGAGTTGTAGCCTATTCGCAGATCAACGCCACCGTGCGGGCGCTCTATTCGAAGATGATCGCGCCGCCGATGTGGGAGGCGCTCATCCACGCCCAAGATCTGAACGCGCTGCTCGCGCTCCTGTCCAAAACGGTCTACGGGCCCTACCTCCAGATCAAGAGCGAACTGCTGACGCCGCGCCGCATCGCCTACCAGATCCGCGGCCACCTGGCCGACATCTACGCGAAACTCATCCGCCTGAGCCCCACCACAGCCTGCAGCGTGCTCTCGCAGCTCTGGCAGCTCTACGAGGTCGATAACCTGAAGGCCACGCTGCGCGGCATCGAGACGGGGGCTTCGTGGGATCAGGTCCTGCACCTGCTCTCGCCTATGTCCCAGCACACCGTCCTCAAGCCGGAGGATCTGGAGAAGATGCTGCAGAGCGGCACGATCGAGAAGGCGCTCGCCCACATCGCGCACACGCCCTATTACGATACACTGGCCCACGCGCTGGAACGCTACCACACAGAGCACAGCCTCTTCCCGCTCGAAGTCGCGCTCGATCTGGAGTACCGCCGCAAGCTGTGGAAGAGCATCGCCTGCCTCAAGGGGCGCGATCGCGAGCAGGCGCTGCACATCATCGGCACGGGGCTGGACGGGGATAACCTACTCTGGGCGATCCGGTATCGCGTTTACCACGGGCTGTCGGAGCAGGAGATCATCAACTACACGCTGCCCTACGGCTATCAGCTCCGCGACGAGGATATCCGCGCCATCGCCGCGGGCAAGGCCATCGCGCCCATCATTCGGCGGCTTTACCCGGAGTTCGACGGGCGGTTCCAATTCGAGAGTTCCAAGGATCTCTCGGCCTTCGAACTGGCGCTGCAGCGGCACATCGTCAAGACCTGCCATGCGGCTTTCCGCGATTACCCGTTCCACATCGGGGTCCCGATTGCCTACGTGTGGCTGAACGAGCACGAAATCAGGGATCTGACAATGATCGTCGAAGCGAAAGCTTCCCGACTTCCGGTCGAAAGCTTCGTCTCGCTGCTGGAGATGCAGCCGCTTGCCGCTCAAGAGGCCCACCCGGCCCTGCCCGCATAAGCAGGGGCCGTTCACGAGGTGACTATGTTCAAACCACAGACGATGCATAAAGTTGAGTTGATCGTACCGGAGCACGACGTGATTGTCGTCACGGAGGCCCTGGCGGCCTCCAACGCCTTCCACCTGGCGAAGACCGGCCATCTCATCGATGATCCCGATGCCCGCCACCAAAACGAGTGGCACGAGCGCGCCGCCGCCTTCACTGCTCTCGAGCAGCGCATCCTGGCGATCATGAAGTCGTTGGGCGTCGAAGAGGGCATACCGCCGGCTCGGGCGCTGCACACGATCAGCCCCAACGTGGCCCAGATCGAGGTGGAGCACCTGGAAGAGGCCACGCACGCCGTGCTCTACGAACTGGAGCACGCGCAGGAGAAATTGGCCCAGCTCCAGCACTACCGCGCACAGTTGGAGCCGGTCGCGGATCTCGACGTAGAACTGGATGCACTGCGGGATATGCGCTACACCTTCGCCCTGCTGGGCACGATGCCCATTCCCAACGTCGAACGGCTGAAGAGCAGCCTGGAGCACATCCCGTTCGTCCTGGAGGTGCTGCGCCACCAGGAGCACCTGGCCGCCGTGGCGCTGTTCGGCCTGCAGCGCGACGCGGAGATCCTCACCCGTGCCGCCCGCAGCGCCTACCTGAATCCGCTCAAGCCGCCGGAGATGTACCGCGGCACGCCCGCAGAGGCCATCGAAGCACTCGAAGCCGGTATCGCGCGCACACAGCAGCACATCGAGGAGAGCCAGACCGCCATCCAGCACCTGCTCAAGCTGCACATCCGCCACCTCCGGCACCTGCTGTGGCGCGTCCGCGCCAGCCACACACTCGTAGAGACCATCGCGGGCTACGACCATCTGCACCACACCTACCTGATCAACGGCTGGGTCCCCGCCCCACAGATGACCCCCCTGCAGCAGCGGATCGCGCAGGTCTCCGCCGGGACGACGATCGAAGCCACGTCTCTGGGCCACCGCGCCACCGTCGAGGAGCTGGGCGAAGAGGCGCAGTCCGTCCCCATTACCTTTGCCAATCCGCGCCTGATCCGCCCGTTCCAGGGGCTGGTCACGAACTATGGCTATCCGCGCTACGGTGAACTGGACCCCACCCCCATCCTGGCGCTGACCTTCCCGCTGGTCTTCGGGATCATGTTCGGCGACGTGGGGCACGGCCTGATCCTGCTGCTGGCAGGCCTCCTGCTGGCAAGCGGGAGAGTAAAAGCGCTCCGCGGGGCAGCCGGATTCGGCGGCGTCATCATGGCCTGCGGCGCGGCTGCCATGGCCTTCGGGTTCCTTTATGGCAGCCTCTTCGGCTTCGAAGAGCTCCTGCCACCCCTATGGGTGCGGCCCCTCGAGAGCATCACCGATGTGCTCCTGGCGACCGTCGGCGTGGGGGCTGCCGTCCTCAGTATCGGGATGGTCTGCGCCATGCTCAACGCCCTGCTGGCGAAGCAGTGGGGACGCC
>JAVEWB010000313.1:0-3478 GCA_034004765.1 Anaerolineae bacterium | reverse complement strand
GAGGAGTTCTTCTACCGCATGACGCAGTCACGGCCGGTTGTGCTGCCGCAGTACATCCAGGTCTGACCCACCCTTAATAGCCCGTTATACCCATGAGCCTTCAGGATGCCTGAAGGCTCATTTCATTGGGGTGTGTTTCAAATGAGTTCTTGACGTTTTTTGTATACATGCTAAAATATACAAGATTGTATAATGAGACAGGAGGGACCTATGTCCACCCGGCTGGTCATCTTAGGGCTGCTGCAAGAGCGCACCCTCTACGGGTACGAGATCAAACAGATCATCGAAGAGCATATGGGGGATTGGACCTCCATCGCCTTCGGCTCCATCTACTTCGCCCTGGCGAAGCTCACAGAGGAAGGCTTCATCGAAAAAGTCGCCACCGAACAGGAGGGCAACCGCCCTTCCCGCAGCGTCTATCAGATTAACGAGGCCGGTCGGACCGAGTTCCAACGCCTTCTCCGCGAGATCTGGCACGACACCACACAGCGCACCTTCGACCTCGACATCGGGCTCTTCTTCAGCCGCGCTCTGCCCCAGCAGGAGATACGCGACAGCCTCAGCCAACGGATCACCGAGCTCGAAGCAGCACTGCAGCACCTTGCTGCGCACCAGACAGAGCAGGAAGCCGGAATTCCCCCTATCGCCCACGCGATCTTCGACCATACCCGCGTCCATCTCCAGGCCGAACTGCGTTGGACCCGTGATCTGTTGGAGGGATTCGAAAGGGGCGCTTACCCTTGATTTTTTATTCAGTACACAAGCTTGTATATTAAATCTTTAGTAAACAGGAGAAAGCCATGCCACAATTAGCTAAGGGAGGAAAGTGGGTTTTCGGGTGGGCCGTCGTGGGGCCGGAGCGCCAGATCCCGGTCCCGCCGGAAGCATGGTCGGAATACCGCTTCCACACAGGGCAGCAGGCCATTTTCCTGCAGGGAAGCCGTCGTTCCGGAGGCTTCGCCATCAGCACCCCCGACCTCTGGCCACCCGCCTTCGGCGCGTGGGAATCAGCCCCCCGCGTTCTGGGGCAGACTGTGATCTCCATTCCTGAGGAGGTTCCCCTACCGCATGAGATTGCCGTCCGCCCCGGGCAGAAGCTGCTCGTCGTGCGCGGCAGCGGGAACGGGCTGGGCTTTCTGGCACAGGGTCCCATTTACGAACTGGCAGAGGCCCACCCGGATGTACAGACCTTCACCACAAAAAGGAGCAAGGAAGATGAATGAGCAAATCAGAGGCATCGACCACATCGCGCTGCAACTATCCAGCCTGGAGGAAGGGTTGGCCTTCTTCCACGAGCAACTCGGCTTCAAAATCAAATTCGAGACGACGTTCGAAGGGCACCGCATCGTCATGCTGCAGGCAGGAAAAATCGAAATAGAGATGTGGGAAGCGCAGGGCGAGAAGACGCCACACGCCGGGCAACCCCCTATCCCTCACGGCGTCCACCACATCGCCCTGGAGGTCAAGAAACTGGATGAGGTGTTGGCACAGATGAAAGCCGCAGGGGTTCCCATTACCGCCGACGTCTACGAACCGACCCGCGGCATCCGCGAAGCGATGATCGCCGGCCCTGACGGGCTGACGCTGCAGCTCGTCGAACAAAACGTCCCGCTGTTGATCTGGCGCTCGCTGAAAGGGGAGTTCAAGCAGGAACGGCGAGCCTGACTCTCGGTGGTTCCCGGCTTTATGGAAACAAAGCAGCCGTGGGTTTCGACGAGCTCAACCCACGGCTGCTCCAAAGCTGAAACCCATCTTCTGAAATCCTGCAACGAGATCCTTTGCCGCGTGACTTCCTGCGACAGTGTTTTCCAAAGCCGCTCAGAATGACGGATATCACGCATCACGTTTCACGTTTCACGCCTCAGACCACTACTTTTCCATCCTTGTAGAACAGCTCCCCGTCCACCGTGATCTCGCTCTCCGACATATCGCAGATCATGTCCCAATGGATGCCCGACTTGTTCTGCCCACCCGCTTCCTCGAAGCCCAGGCCGACCGCCAGGTGGATCGTCCCGCCGATCTTCTCATCGAAGAGAATGTTCCGGGTGAAGCGCTGAATGGAGTAGTTCGTGCCGATGCCCAACTCCCCCAGGTAGCGCGAGCCCGCGTCGGTGTCCAGGAGCGCGGTGAGCAGTGCCTGCCCTTTCGCCGCGCGCTCGTTCACCACCTTCCCAGCTTCGAACTCCAGCTCGATCCCCTGCACTTCCTGACCGCCATAGATGGAAGGATAAGTGAAGCGCACCCACCCCTGGGCGGAAGTCTCCACCGGAGAGGTGAAGATCTCCCCCGAGGGGAAGTTCTCCCGGGCGCCGCCCCCCACGAACGAACGCCCCTCGATCACAAGCTGCAGGTCGATGTCCTTGCCCTTCAGCGCCACCCGCTTCTTTCCGGCGAGCCAGTCGACGAGCCGCTGCTGGCGTTCTTCTTCCTCTCGCCAGGCCGCAGCAGGATCGGGCCGGTCCAGCCACCCCGCGCCGTAGACGAAGTCCTCGTACTCGCGCAGGCTCATCTCCGCATCCTGGGCCAGGGCTGCTGTGGGGAAAGCCGTGTAGCACCACTTGAACGTGCCGCGCGCCGAACGCTCGTAGAGCGCCTGCATGGCCTCCATGCGCGCCTTTTTCCCCCGGCTTACACGGGTGGGATCGATGCTCGACAGCGCCCGAGTGTTCTGCGGCGCGAGGATGAAGAGGCTGGCATCGAAGTTCTCATAAATGAACTTCAAGGCCGGCGAAGCATAGGATAACTGCTCCTGGCTGGCGTACTCGTAGAAGATCTCGTCGCTGCCGGGCTGCACCGGCTGCATGAAGACGTGCGCGCCCGCTTGCAGCGCCTCCCTGAGCACTGCCAGATTGAGTTCCTCCGCCAGGGGGGTCGTCTCAATGAAGAGTTGATCGCCGGGGCGCAGCCCCAGCGAATAGGTCACCAGAACATGCGCCAGCTTATCGACACGTGGATCGGACATAGAAAACTCCTTGATATAGTATGGTACCACCTCACCCCCTCCCCCCTCTCCAATCCGTGGAGAGGGGGTTAGGGTAGGATCTGCTTTATCACCTCGGCAACGGCCTTCCCCAACAGTTCATAGCCCTCTGCGGTGAAATGCACGCCATCGGCGCTGAGATAGCGATCGCGTCCCGCCTCCATCACCACGGTGAACAGGTCATCCACAGGGAGCCCCAGCGCCTGCGCGATGGCAACAGCAGCCTCATTATAGGCCCGAATATCCGCGTTGAAACGCGTGAAGGACTTCTCCGCCTGGTGATGGGCCTCATTCACCGGCGTGGTCGTGGCCCAGATCACCGCTGCATGCGTCCCCTGTTGAGCTTGCTCCAGGATCTGCTGCACAGTGGCACGATATTCCTCCAGCGGCACCAGCAGCGCATTCGTGTCCGGCGCTCGCTTCACATCATGGAGCCCGCAGTTGAGGTGCACCACCGTAGGACCCTGTGAAAGGACCCACTCAGACAAATGCGCGAGC
>JAVEWB010000312.1:0-3480 GCA_034004765.1 Anaerolineae bacterium | reverse complement strand
GACAGTTTCGAGAGGAGAGAGGGTACCCATGAATGAACAGCGTGGCGTTTTTGTCGAACATCCCGGCATTGTGCTGGAGTTGGATGCGGTAATGCACTCTCGCCTGAGGCCTTCGCCGGAGGGCCCGGTGGTGGCCGAGGGGCGGACCGAGGTCGAGAGCGGAGGGCAGGTCTTGGATGAGTTTGCTCTGGATACGCAGGAGGCCCGCGAGCAGGTCGAAACCGACCTGGGGCAGGCGGAGCGCTTCACGGTCAGCGGTGTGGTGGAGCTGCCCGGCGGCGGTCGGCTGCGCCGTACCCTGGTCATCGATGCCTACCCGCAATGGCCGGGGGCGCTGATCCCGCAGGCCGAGTACGAGAACGTCTCGGATGTCCCCGTGACATTGGATCGCCTGGCCGATACAGCCTTGCAGTTGGACAGCTCGCGAACGCAGCCGGAGCTTCAGCCCTACGCCTTCTGGTCGCTTCAGGGGGCTGCGGTGGAGTGGGGACAGAATTTTGCTTTCCCCCTGTCCTCGTCTTTCTCCCGCGATAATTACCTGGGACATCTGGAAGGCGCTGAGGGCGGTGGCATTCCTCTCGTTTACCTGTGGAACCGCGAGGGCGGCGTTGCGCTGGCGCACATCGAGCCGGTACCGCAGTTGTGGTATATGCCGGTGCAGGCAGCAGGCCAGAAAGGGGCCTCGATGGCTTTGGAAAACCGTGATGCTCTGACCCTTGCGCCCGGCGAGCGGTTTCAGGGGGTGCGGACCCTGCTCTCCGTCCACCGGAGCGATTTTTATGCACCGCTGGCCCTTTACGCCGACCTCTTAGCTGCGCAGGGGCTTTCTCCGGCGGAGCCCAATGCGGAGGACTATGCTCCGACCTGGTGCTCGTGGGGCTACGAGTTCGACGTGACGGCACAGGAAGTCCTCGGGGTGATTCCCAAACTCAAGGCGCTGGGCCTTACCTGGGCCACGTTAGATGATCGCTGGTTCGACGCCTACGGCGACTGGAATCCGCGGACGGATACGTTCCCCGGCGGCGAGGAGGAGATGTGGGCGATGGTGGCGGCGCTTCACGAGGCCGGACTCTACGCGCAGTTGTGGTGGTACCCCCTCTCCGCCGAGGACGGTGTGGGGGAATATGACTCCCATGTGTACCGCCTATCCGACGTGGTGAAGGCGCATCCTGACTGGCTTTGCCGCAATGCGGATGGCAGCGTCGCGCGCAACAACCGCGGGCTGGCGATCCTGGATCCGGCCATCCCCGCGGTCCAGGAGTACACGGTGGCACTAACCCGCCACTTTATCGAGGACTGGGGCTTTGATGGGCTCAAGCTGGATAATATCTACTTCGTCCCGCCGTGCTACGACTCGCCTTACCATGAGCGGCCTGAGGATTCTGTCGAGGCCTTCGCCGAGGTCTACCGTTTGATTCAGCAGACGACGCGGCAGCTCAAGCCTTACAGCGTCACCCAGATTTGCCCTTGCGGCACGCCGCCGACGTTCAGCCTGCTCCCGTACTACGATCAGGCGGTCACCGCCGACCCGGTCAACAGCGCGCAGGTGCGCCAGCGGATCAAGTTCTACAAAGCGCTGCTCGGTCCCCGTGCGGCGGTCTTCGCCGATCACGTCGAGCTTTCCGACGGGGGCACGGATTTCGCCTCGGCGCTCGGGACCGGCGGGATTCCCGGCACCAAGTTCATCTGGCCTGAGGAGGCGGCGCTGCGCCCCCGGCTGGAGGAGTGGCAGGGCCTCGATTCTGGGAAAGAGGCGCTGTGGAAGCGCTGGTTCGACCTTTATCAACGGTACCGTCTTGCCGAGGGCGACTATCTGGACCTTTACGATCTGGCTTACGATGTGCCGGAGGGGCACGTCATTCGCAAAGAGGATCGACTGTACTACGCTTTCTATGCTTCTGAGGAAAGTGGCAGATTCGAGGGCACCCTTGAGCTTCGGGGACTCGATGAACGAAGCTACCGCCTGACGGACTACGTCAATGGGCGTGATCTGGGTATCGTTCAGGGCCCACAGGCTGCACTCGATGCTGTGTTCGAAGGGTCGCTGCTGATCGAGGCGCTGCCTCAGTGAGGCGAAGGAGGTGGCAAAAGACAGACTTGTGTGTGGAAAGGACCCTCTTGATGTCTGGCCGAGTTTATCAATCATGTTGAAGGAGGAATGAGATGAGGCTGCGTGGCTTATGGAATGGCCTGTTGGTGGTTGTGGTTCTGGGACTGGCGGCTTGTAGCCCGACAGCGGAACCGGCGGATGCACCGGCTGAGTCGGGTGATGAAAAGATCAGCTTGCGGATGTGGACCCATCAGAATCCGGCGTTCAACGCCGGCTATGAGGCGTTGATCGCTGCTTTCGAAGCGGAGAACCCCAACGTCGATATCACCCTGGAAACTTTCGATTATGAAACTTACCTTCAGACGCTGCAGACTTCCATGCCTGCGGGCGAGGAGGCGGACATTGTGCAGCTCTTTGGCACCTGGACCGCGGAATATGCGGAACGGCTGGCCCCTCTTCCTGCGGGCGTGCTCTCTTTGGAGGAGGCTCAAGCGCTCTATTACGCGGCCCCTATCGGCGGTTATATTGTGGATGGGGCGTTGTACGGTCTGCCGCAGGAGTTCAACTGCGAGTACGGTGGCGTGCTGGTGAACAAGACCCTGTATGAGGCTGCCGGCCTGACCTACCCGCCGGCGTGGAAGACGATGGACGACGTCATCGCCGATGCTCAAGCCCTGACCAAGGTCGATGACACGGGGATGATGACGGTGGCCGGCTTTCACTTCAACGCCACCGACCCGGCAGCTTCCGCCTTCCTGGCCGGCATTTTGCAGCGCGGTGGCGATTATTGGAATGCGGATCACAGCGGCTTTACTTTCAACACGCCGGAAGCCAAGGAGTCTTTGAGCTGGATGGTCGAGGCGGTCACTGAACAAAAGGTGCTGGATCCCATCCTTTTCAACGACGAGGATAACTGGATCGGCGATTCCTTTTTCCTGAGCCGCGTTGGCATCGGCTACATCGGGACGTGGGCCATTGCGGAAGGAAAGGCCAACTATCCGGATTTTGCGGATGAATGGGATTATTTCTTCCTCCCTGATGTAGGAGATCAGCCGCTCTTTGCCGCTGACTCCGGCTGGGGGCTGGCGGTTTCGCCGAACAGCCTTCATCAGGATGCGGCCTGGCAGTTCATCAAGTTCGCCACGGCCAATCCTGAGAATGCACTGCAGTTCAACCTGACCAGCGGGACGATTCCGGCGATGCCGGAGGTTGCACAATCCCCCAAGATTGCCGAGGAGATGCCCTGGGTGGCCAAGGCACTGGACATCCTGCCTTACGGGCGCTATCTGGGCAACATGCCCGATCGTGACCTGATTGTCTACGAGATCATCTACCCCCACATTTCGAACGCGCTGCAGGGGATGGAGACGGTGGATGAGGCTCTGGCGGCGATCGACGCCGAGGCTAATGCTACCTTCCGGTAAGGATTG
>JAVEWB010000311.1:0-3486 GCA_034004765.1 Anaerolineae bacterium | reverse complement strand
CACAAAGAAAGGCTTGTAGAGCTTGATATAGCCGCCAAAGCCCGCATCGGCCATGGTCAGGTTCAGCGGGCCGGCCATCTCGTGGCCGTACAGCGGCAGCCCGGCCTCAGTGCGCAGTCTATCGCGCGCCGCCAACCCGCACGGCTTGAGTCCCAGCGGCTCCCCTACGGTGAGCAGTCGCTTCCAGAAATCCACCAGCCGGTCAGGATGGACGAAAAGTTCATAGGCCACCCGCTCTCCGGTGTAGCCGGTGCGCGTCACGATCAGATCGAAGTCCCCCAACGTCACGTGAGTGACCCCGGCCCAGGGCAGTGCCTTCATCTTCGCCAGATCGACCTCACTGCCGCCCAATGCGATCAGGATATCCTTAGACTTCGGCCCCTGGATCGCCAATTCGGCACGACAATCCTCACCTGCGGAAGCGGTGCGCAGATCGCGCACCACCACACCACCTTTCGAGGACCAACGGACCCACGGACGG
Organism: Anaerolineae bacterium; assembly: GCA_034004765.1. Taxonomy (GTDB): domain Bacteria; phylum Chloroflexota; class Anaerolineae; order B4-G1; family SLSP01; genus JAVEWB01. The sequence continues at coordinate 3,005 of JAVEWB010000311.1, read as the reverse complement.
GAAGGATCAAGCAGCGCCTCCCCCTTGAGCACCGCCTGCACCCAGGCCCAATCCTTGTCGTTGTTAGAGGCATTGACCACCACCAGGTAGTGCTCCTCCCCCATCCGATAGACCATCAAGTCATCCATCGGAATACCGTCCACGTCGAAGAAAGCGGAATACTGCGACTGTCCCACCTCTAACGTGTAGACATCATTGACCATCACGAGATTCAGGAAAGCGGCAGCCTCCGGGCCGGAGACATCCCAGCAGCCCATGTGGCTCACGTCGAACAGGCCTGCCGTCTGGCGCACGACGTTGTGCTCCTCCAGGTTCCCCGTATACCAGACGGGCATATCCCAACCGCCAAAGGGCACCATGCGCGCACCCAATTCCCGATGGGTCTCATTCAAGTAGGTCTTACGCAAAGGAGCGTCCTGCGGTTCCTCCCAGACGAACCGGGGGAGCGCTTCACCCGCAGGCTCTTTGCGCGACCAGGCTCCGATGAAGTAGGGCTTGGCAAAGGGTCCCGATTCCGCGGCAAGAGGCTGCTGTGGAGCGTCCGCTGCACCCAGGTCGCGGACTGCCGTGAGGAAAGGCAGGCGACCATAGACGTCATCCGTCGCCACATACCCATCCACCAGCGAACGCAGCCAGGTCATGACCCGCGGGGCTTTCTCCGTGGGTACATCCAGGCAGTAGTCCTCACGGTCACAGCGCATCAACAGTCCGGCAGCCATCACCTGGCCATTCGCCTCCAACAACGTGATGGGGCGGGAGTCCCCGATAGCCATCTCTGTCGTATCCGAAGGGGTCAGCCAGTCCACAAAGGGCTTGACCTGCTCGCCGAGCAGTTCCAGGCGCTCATACGCGCCCTTTCCCTGTGGCACATCGTCCAGCGAATAGAAATGCGGGTAGCCCACCGGTACCTTCGGCTTCGGCGGGCAGAGGAGCGGATCATAGGAACTGGCCTGCGCGGCCAGGAGATCGACCTCATGTTTGACCGCCTCGAGCACGTCAAAATCGACGCGTGCTCGATAGTCCAACCCACCGCGCTTGGGGAGCACATAGGGCTGCGTCGCCTTGAGCAGCTTTGCGATCAGCGCCGCAATCTGTGCCATCTCCGGCTCCTTGAAGCCGCGCTGCGTCAACCAGGGGGTACCCATGCGAACGCCGGAAGGATAGGCCGCCGTGGTATCCCCCGGAATCGTATTGCGGTTGGCCACGATCCCCGCCCGCTCTAAGATCCGCGCGGCAGGATCACCCATCAACGGCGTCCCATCCGGCCCCTTGACGCTCTTGCAGTCGATCAGGACCATGTGACTGTCGCTCAGGCCGTAGGGGACCCGGATGCCTTCTTTTTCGAGGGCCTCAGCCAGTGCCCGGGAGTTCGCTACCGTCTGACGCTGCAGTTCCTTGAACTGCTCTGTCTTCGCGACTTTCATCGCCGCCGCGATCCCGGCAATCGCATCCATATGCGGCCCGCCCTGGAGGCCGGGGAAGACCGCACGGTCGAATTTCTTGGCCAGCTTGGCGTCGTGGGTGATGATCACCGCGCCGCGCGGGCCATTCAGCGACTTGTGGGTGGTGAATGTCACCACGTGGGCAATCCCCACCGGATTAGGGCAAACCCCCGCTGCGATCAGCCCGGCAATATGGGAGACATCTGCCATAAAATAGGCGCCGACCTCGTCGGCGATCTTGCGGAACTCGCGCCAGTCCACCATCAAAGGATAGGAGGTATACCCGGCAATGATCAGCTTGGGCTTGTGTTCCCGCGCCAGTTGCCGCACCTCCTCGTAATCCACCCGCTCCGTCTGGGGATTGACGCTGTAGTGCACCACAGTGTACGTCTTGCCAGAATAGGCCACCTTGCTCCCGTGGGTCAGGTGGCCGCCGACGTAGAGCGACATGGTCAACATCGTATCGCCGGCGTTCAACAGCGCGTACTGCACGGCAGTGTTGGCCGGTGCGCCGGAGAGCGACTGCACGTTGACGTAAAGCTTGTCGGCGGGGATGCCGTTGGCAAAGACCTCCGCCGTGCGGCGGCGGGCCAGCGACTCCAGGACATCCGCATAGGCCACCCCCTGATAATAGCGTGCATCGCCGTAGCGGCGGTAGTGGCCCAGCCCCTCCTCGTAATCCAGGATCTGCGCCTGCGTCATCGCGTGTGCCCGCTCGTCAGGATAACCCTCGGCATAAACGTGCGAGAAGACCGAGGCCACCGCCTCGTGCACGGCAGGCGGGGAGATCGACTCGGAGGGAATCATGATCAGGTGGCGGGCCTGCCGGTCGGCTTCATAGCCGATCAACGCGTACAACTCCGGATCCGACTGTTCCAACAGTTCAGGGAAAAGAAAATCTTTCATCTGACACACTCCTTCATTCGCCAAGAGTTTCAAACCGCGTAGGGAACGCGCAGCAACCCATCCGCCGGTGCAGAAGCGCACCGCCAAATTTATTGTACTCTCGGAAACGCGAAAGGGCAAACACACGCTTTCTATCAGGTAAAATCTTACCGAAGGAGTATGGTTCTATCAAAAGATAATCTTACCGAGGGAGCCATGGCCACTGACGAGGAAATGACGATAGACGAGCGTTACAAGTACCTACGCATCAAGCAGAAGCAGTATCGGAAGGCAAAGAGTCGCCAGGAGAAGAAGACGTTGTTGGACGAGATGGAACACATCACGGGATTGCACCGCAAGTACCTGATTGGACGGATGGCGGACCCGTTGCAGCGGGGCGTACGCCGTCAGGAGCGGCGGGTGAGTTATAGCGCGGAAGTGGATAAGGCGCTGGCACTGATCTGGGAAGCACAAGACTACATCTGTGCCGAGCGGTTGCAGCCGATTCTGGTTGAGACTGCGCAACGCTTGGCCGAGTTCCGCGAGTTGCACCTGTCGCCGCGTCTGAGTGAGCAATTAGCACAGATCAGCGTGGCGACCGTGCGGCGGCATTTGCCCACGGCACCCGCTCCGCGTTTACAGCGTCCGCACTTGCGCGCGGAGAACGCCGCCCAGCGG
>JAVEWB010000019.1:0-16423 GCA_034004765.1 Anaerolineae bacterium | reverse complement strand
CCGCATTGACAATGCTGGTGAAGTTATCATCGGTGAGCACCATCTCTGCCGTCTCCTTGGTAACGTCGGTGCCAGTGATCCCCATCGCCACGCCAATCTGCGCGGCTTGCAAAGCCGGCGCATCGTTCACGCCATCGCCTGTCATAGCGACCACGTGCCCCAGCCGCTGCAAGGATTCGACGATGCGATGCTTGTGCTCCGGGGCGACACGTGCAAAAACCGCCGTCCCTTCGATAACCGCGTCCAACTCATCATCGCTCATCTGCCGCAACTCCGGCCCGGTCAATACCCGTTCATCGCCTTCAAGAATACCTACCTGCCGAGCAATAGACGCGCCGGTCACTTTGTGATCACCGGTCGCCATGACGACACGGATACCCGCGCGCTTGCAGCGTGCAACCGCTTCAGGGACCTCCGGGCGGGGCGGATCCATCATCCCCACCAGGCCGACAAAAATCAAATCCGCCTTATGCCCATATTCGAGTGCCTCTTTGAACGCTTCTACTTCCTCCGGTGAGATGATCTGGTAGGCCAGACCCAACACGCGCAGCGCCTCGCTCGCCATACGATGGTTCTCCGCCAGAATCAGCTCGCTGTCATTCACTTCTAACGCACGCGCAATGGCGTTCTCACGGATCTGCGGGCAGTGCTCCAGCACTGTCTCCGGCGCACCCTTGACGAAAACCCATACCTGACCTTCCGCTCCTCGATGGAACGTCGCCATGAACTTGGTCTTGGAACTAAACGGAAGTTCGTCGATGCGGGGCAATTGTGTATCCAACGTCTCTTTGTAATATCCGGCTTTCGCTGCGGCAACGACCAACGCACCCTCAGTGGGATCGCCACGAATTTCCCAGATGTGCCCCTCTTCGTGTTGATGCCGTACCAGCCGCGCATCATTGCACAGTGCGCCGATGTGCAGCGCCAAACGCAGGTCGGGAGTAGCGGTGGGATCATAAGGCTTGTCATCGCGCAAAAAGCGCCCTTCCGGCGCAAAGCCAACACCAGTCACATACATCGTTTTGCCATCCGCCATCACCTGCTGCACCGTCATCTGGTTGGTCGTGAGCGTACCGGTCTTGTCGGTGCAAATGACGGTCGCGGCGCCGAGCGTATCCACGGCAGGCAGGCGGCGGATGATAGCATTGCGCCTCGCCATGCGGTTGACGCCCACCGCCAGGGTAATGCTCATCACCGCCGGCAGCCCCTCAGGGATCGAAGAGACTGCCGAAGCCAGCGCGAACAGAAAGATCTCCTGGAAGGGCAATCGCACCATCAGTCCCAAAATGACGGTCAATGTCGCCACAACGACTGCTAAAAAGCCCAACTTCTGGCCCAAGTCGAGCGTCTGCTTCTGCAACGGCGATTCCGCCTTCTCCGTCTCCTGAATCAACGTAGCAATCTTCCCCATCTCCGTGCGCGTGCCGGTGGCATAGACTACGGCCCGCCCACGCCCATTGGTGACAATAGTCCCGCCATAGACCAGGTTGGTACGATCTGCAATGGGGAGATCGGCGTCGGTCAATGACGCGAGCGTTTTCCGCGAGGAGAGTGATTCTCCAGTGAGCATCGCCTCTTCCACTTCCAGGTTCGCCGCCTCGATCAGCCGGGCATCGGCAGGAATCTTACTGCCTGCATCGAGCAAAATGATGTCGCCGGGCACGATCTCCCTTGTGGGGATGCGCATTTCCACACACTCACCCACCTCCAGGCAGTCGCGCACCACATCGGCCTCCGGCGCGGCCTGTGCCTTCAACGATTCCAACGCCTCTTCAGCTCGGTACTCCTGAAAGAAGCCAATAAGCGAGTTGACGACAATGACAACGGCAATCACAACCGCGTCGGCAGTTTTGCCGGCGAGGAGCGAAATTGCCGCCGCGGCCAACAGCACGAAGACCAGCGGGTTCTTAATCTGCGCCCACAAAATGGCGAGTTTGCTGACCTTGTGCGCACTTTCAATCTCGTTCGGTCCAAACTCCGCCAGACGGTTCTCAACCTCGGTCATTTTCAGCCCACCGGGGCCAGAATCGAGAGCGGTAAAGGCCTCTTCAAGCTCAAGCGTATGCCATAATCTCTGCTCCATAGCTCGGTTTTACCTCCATTTCGATAATTCACAGATAGGGGCCAAAACAAGATCACCCGCAGTCAAGACCAAATCTGACTGACCAACCTAAACATAAAGATAGCATGAAAAATCGCTAAGGACAAGAACACAGACAGCGCTCTCCTCCAAAGGACAAAACCTTGAAGATGCGAAATTGTAAGCTATACTGGATATAAGCTCGTTTGAACGTCTTTAGTCTTAGCAGTCTAACAGGAAACCAGAGAAAGGAGCCCAGAATGTCCGGCCCTGAAGGGTCAGTGCTCCCAGGCTCGCGTGAGTTACGCGTTCTCATCGCCGACGATGTTCAGGAAACCCGGCGCAGCACCCGCCTGATGATGACACTGGTCCCTAATACTCGCGTGGTCGCCATTGCCCAAAACGGACGGGAGGCCATCGAGATGGCACAGGAGCACCACCCCGATATTGCCATCCTTGATATCAACATGCCGGAGGTAGACGGCCTGACCGCCATCCGCGCAATACTGAAACAGCGCCCCCATATGATCTGCATCGTCATCTCCGCCGAGAAGCAGGAGCAAACCTATCAGGAAGCGATGGATGCAGGAGCCTTCACCTATCTGGTCAAGCCTTTCACCGCCGAGGAGTTTCTCGCGGCGATGGAAAAGGCGCGACAGCGGATTCTTACCCAGCCATCCCCTCGCGTTCAGACCGCGCCCCTCTCGACCGCCAGCCTGGAGCGCCTCGCCGAAATTTACGCCAAGGCGCGGAGGATGGACAAAGAAGCAGTCGCTATCTACGAAGCCCTGGCCTCCAGGCCGGGCTGCGCACCCAAATGGTATATAACCCTGGCGATGGCTTACGTCCTACGCCAAGATTGGCGCAAGCTCAAAGCCCTGGCAACATACCTCGAATCACTGAAACACTGAGGGCACTGAAAAGAAGTGTCTTTTCAGTGCCCTCACAGGTTCACAGGCTCATCACTCCTCAGGCGCAGGGCGGCGGAAGAAATAGACGAAACCATCTTCTGAATCAGGGAGTACAGAGACAAGCTTCCACCCCGTATCCTCCAGCTTGCCAAAAGCAGTGCGCTCGGTCAGATAAGCATCGGCCTTGTTATCAAAGACCCCCGCAGCACCCAAAAAAGTGATGCGATTTCCATGAAGTTTACAATGCTGCCATTTCTGCATCTCAATACCTCCTCCTAAAATAGATCACTGAGACACTGAGAAAGCTGAAGCACTGAAAAAGGTTGATCTTTCAGTGTCTCTGCATCTTCAGTGCTTCAGTGTTACTTCGTCGGCCGGGCCATCCTGCAAATAGAGGTAATCGTAAGGCGCAGTCGGCGTATGGACCATCGCCCAGTACTGCTCGCGGGCCTCGTCCGCGCAGCGCTCGCAAGCTAACAGAGGGATGGTCATCGACCAGATAGCGCGCTGGCCAAACACCCCTCCTCTGGCACGCGAAGCGATGCGCACCCACCCCGGGCATGCATCACACAGCCGCACCGTCTCCTCCTGAAGCTCGACGATGTTATCCGTATCATAGAAGATACGTTTTTCCCGCGTAAAGGTTTCCCCGGAAAGATCGGGGTAAAAGCGCTCGCGCATCATCGCCGGCTGCTCCCAAATAGCCTGCAGGAGTTCGACCGTCTCCTTGATTGCAGCCATATGACGTGCCGAAGTGCGCAATCCCTCAGGATCATAATCCGGCTCACGGACGTAAGAGGTCTCCAGTCCGGCCATCGCCAGGATAATCCCCAGATTCACATAGGGGAGCGCGCTCTGAATGGCGTACCCGCCCTCCAAAATGGCCAGGTTAGGAGCCAGTAAAGCATTCAGCCGGGCATAGCCCTGCGCCGAGACCTTCATCATCGCCAGCGGATCCGAGTAGTGGTTATCCTGCCCCGCCGAATTGATCACTACCTCCGGCTTGAAGTCCGCCAAGACCGGAAGCACCAGGTGCTCGAGCACATACAGTACGCCCTCATCCCCCGTACCGGGAGGAAGCGGGACGTTGAGGTTGCGAGCAAAAGCGCCCGGCCCCCCCAGTTCATCGACGAAGCCGGTCCCCGGGTACAGCGTCCGGCCGTCCTGATGCAGTCCAATCACCAGCACGTCCGGGTCGTGATAGAAGATCTCCTGTGTGCCGTCCCCATGGTGCACATCCGTATCCACAATGGCCACCCGGCGGATTCCATAGGTCTTGCGCAGATGCGCCACCATCACCGCCTCATTGTGGATATTGCAGAAGCCGCGATTGCCGTGAACCACGCGCATAGCATGATGGCCCGGCGGGCGAATGATGGCGAAGCCATTGGCGATCTCCCCCGTGGCCCAGGCATCTGCCAGCGCCAGAGCGCCCCCCGCGGCCACGCGATGCGCCTCGGTGGCCTGCGCCGCGACATCGGGTACACAAATGTGGACACGGGCAATTTCCTTATCGGTAGCCTGGCGGGGCGCATATTCGGCAATCGCATCCAGGTCCAACAACCCCTCCTCCACGATCTGATCCCGGGTATAGAGCAGCCGCTCCTCCCGCTCGGGGTGCGTCGGAGAAATCGCCCAATCAAAAGCGGGGAAGAACAGCAACCCCAGCTTGCCATCCTTACGTCTCAAGCTTCCACTCCTTCACCAGCCCGCAGCGCCGTTCCAGATGAATATCGAAGATCTGCCCCACCGTTCCCCAGCCCTCGACCACATTGAACTGCTCGGCTAACACTTCGACCACGTCCTCTGCCATACTCTCCAGCCCCAACTCCGCCCCACGGCGCGCCATCCGGTCGCGGGCTAAGACACACGCACCGTCCAGGGTCAGCCGTCCGGCAGCCAGAGGCTCCACCACGCCCGTCTCGGCCACCGCCAGCGTGCGGCGCTCCGTGTCGATGTGCACCGTCGTCGTATACGTGGGCCGTGCCACAGCCGCGCCCAAGGCATTGGCAACCGGCGCATACGAAGGGATCAACACGCGCGCACCCAGCCGCTGCGCCAGACGCGGGACCAGCGAGGAAGCCCCCGCCCCCACGCCAACCAGTACATCGGGGCGGCGCTCCCCCTTTTGTCGCAGCTCCCAGAGGCGATACACAGGCTCTTTCTGCCACGCCTCGAACATCGCTTCGATCCCGCTCTCGATACGCGAAAGCGCCTGTTCCACCAAGACGTTAGCGACCTCAGCCGGAGGCCCTAACTTCTCCAGTGCCAGGCGTGCCGCCTCAGCGTCTCCCACCTGCGTCTCCCCCAAGTAACGGAGCGCATCGGTCAGTGTCGGCTCAGAGCCCCCCAGACAGGCCGCCATCCCCAGCCGCACGGGGCGAAGCAGCACCTTCCCATCCCCAAGCACAGCGACATCGTCACCGCCCACCGGCAGCGAGCGCGTAGCAAACGCCCGAACCGGCAGCGCCATACCATCGAGCACCGCGCCACGCGAGGCCAACAGCGGCTCCCCATCCAGGATCAATGCCAGATCGGTGGTGGTGCCACCGACATCGACCACAACCGACGTCGCCCCTTTGGGGCGCAGTGCCAGCGCTCCCAGAACGCTGGCGGCAGGCCCGGAGAAGATGCTCTGCAAAGGTAGACGTTCTGCCGCCGCAAGCGGCAGTGTCCCGCCGTCCCCCTTGAGAATGACAATCGGACAGGTCAACCCGCGGGCTGACAAGGCTTCGCAAAGATGCGTGAAGAAGGCACGATAAGGCTCCTCCACCGCCAGCGTGAAGGCTGTCGCAGCAGCCCGGCGGGGGAAGTTGAGCTGTCCCGAAACCGTGTGCCCCGCAACCACATGCCAATCCGAGTGCAGGCGCAGCGCCCTCGCAACTATCTGGCGCTCATGCAGCGGATTCCGCGAGGAAAATTTTCCAACCACCGCCAGGCGGCGAAAACCAGTGTCGTAGGTGGCCTCAAGTGCGGCGTCGACTTCCTCCAGATCTATCGCATCGATCTCCCGCCCGCGGAAATCCACCGCACCGCCGACGATCCAGGCACGGCCGGGAAGATGGTACATCGCAGGGTCACATCCCGGGCCGGGGATCAACAACAGGGCCACGTCCGGGAGAAGTCCTTGCGCCAGCAGATTGGTGATCAGCGTCGTGCTAAAGCTCACCCGCGTTACATCACCGGGCGCAATTCCGCGCATCACCTGATCCAGGGCTCCCAGCAAGGAGCGCTCAAGCGCATTCGGCTGCGTCGGGACCTTAGCCGTGGCCAGCACCTCGCCATCCCGCACCGCCACGGCATCCGTAAAGGTCCCGCCTACATCGATACCAATGAGAATGTCAGCCATAGGGATACCGATCTTTGCACGCTATCATCTGATGGGGCAACGTCATTCTTTCTCAAGCCGGCACCAAAAGATAAGACTCCCGGCTTTCTCAGCCAGCCGCGCCTGCGTAACGAGCGACGAACTCCGCCGAGACCTGTGCTACCGTCGGCCACTCACGGTCCGCCGTGAGCATGTGACCGGAGTCTTTCAACCGCAGGACCTCGATGGCAGCGCTCCCTAAACGGCGCACGACCTCAGGACCGCTCTGCGGATGGATGGAGCGGTCTCCCACAGCATAGACCACCAATGTGGGAGCCTGAACTTGAGGGAGCAGCCGCCGAACCTGGCGCTGAAGCTGCAGCAGTTGTGCCAAAGCACGCACCGGTCGGTATCCATACCCGCCTCCCCATTCCGCAGCACTTACGTCATGCAGATCCGACGAACCGCCGCGAATCGCCGGTACCCAATACTGAAGCAGTGAGACCAAAGAGGAACGCCAATCAGCAAGCCGTAAAGCCGGTGCATACAGCAACAGCCCGCGGATCTCCGGGTGGTGTGCACCCAACCACAGCGTCAGTAATGACCCCATCGAGAGTCCGGCGACAAAGCAGCAGGAACAGGTCTCCGCAAGCTCGGCGTAAGCCGCCTCGGCGGCGTCCGCCCAATCCCGCCACTCACAACGATTCATCGCGCCCAACGTCGTGCCATGTCCCGGCAGCAGAGGGGCCGTGACCGTGTACCCTTGCGCGTGCAGCGCCGCGCCAATCCGCCGCATCTCGCGCGGCGTGCCGGTGAATCCGTGCAGCATAAGGATGCCCACCGGTCCGCCTGCCAGATAAAACGGATCAGGGGCTGTCTGAAAAACGTGCCGTTGGGCATTCAATTGCATCGTGCTACCCTCCGCTCGATAAACGCCTGACTCAGCCGGGCGACCTGCTCCCATTCGCTATCCAGCAGCACACAGTGCCCGGAGTCGGCCATCCAATGCACCTCGACCCAGGGCGCACCGGATTCACATGACAGCAAAGCGGGGATCTGCGGAGAGACAGTGCGATCGAGCCGCCCCTGCACCACCAGCAACGGCTGGCTGATCTCGGGAAGGTGTGTCCGCACCTCATGCTGCAAACGCAAGAGTTCTGCGGCGGCATGGACCGGGCGCACGGTGTATCCCTGCCAATACGCATCCGCATGGCTGGGACGAGAGGGCGGCTTCTTCGAAATAGGGACAAAAGGGGCAAGCAGACGTGCCCACACAGAACGCGTACGCGAAGTCAAAAGCAGCGCTGGCGCATAGGTCAGAACCCCCGTGACCTCAGGATGGACAATAGCAGTATACAGCGCAAGCAGTCCCCCCAAGGACTCCCCGCCCACAAATACCTGCTTGCACACTGCCGACAGTTCCCGATACGCCCTCGTCCCGGCCTCGGCCCATTCCTGCCAGCAGCAGCGATTCATCTCCTGCGGCGTCGTCCCATGTCCGGGCAGAAGCGGAGCGGCGACCGTGTACCCCTGGCCGTGCAAAAAGCGGGCCAGCAGTCGCACTTCAGAAGTCGTGGTTGCAAAACCATGAAAGAGTAGAATGCCTACCGGGCCTCCATGCCAGAAGAAGGGCGCGCCATCAAGATGTGGGTTCTGAATCAGGCTTGTGTGCTTGGGTCGCGATCTCATGAATCTCCCCCCCCCCGATACCACCTGCTCGCGCATACAGAGGCAGCAATTTCTATCCGAAGAACCAATGGGCAATCTCGGGACCGTACAGCATGACGGCCGCGGCTCCCAAGACCAAAAAAGGACCATAGGGGATCGCAGTGTGCAAAGAGCCACGCCGGGCCAGCAAGACCAACCCGGCCCCTACACCCCCTAAAAGGAAGGTCAGCAAGAGTGCTTCAACGATCAACGGGAAACCCACCGCAAGTCCGATATAGGCGGCCAGCTTGACATCACCAGCGCCTAACGCTCCTTCCCCCACCAAGGCCTCTCCAACCGCTCCCAGCAGCCAAAAGACCAGAAATCCAACCACGCCGCCGGCAAGGCCATGCCACCACTGCCATGTCGTGACACCCGGTACTGCCAGCCCTATCAGCGGAGATACCACCAGCAGAACAGCAACGGAGGGCAGCATGATACGATTGGGGATCAAGCGGGTCTCGAGATCGGTGACCAACACCATAGAGAGTGGCACAGCGACCAACAGTGCCAGGAAGAGACGGGGCGACGTATTATACCGCGCTACAAGCCCTCCCCAGACCAGTCCCAGAAAGAGCTCCCCCGCCAGGCGAGCCCAACGCATCCCCTTCCCACAATTACGGCACCTCCCCTGGCCCGTGATCCAGCCCAGAAGGACACACCACTGCAATGGGGTGTACGGTGACTGACAGTAGGGACAGGAAGGGCGCTCAAGCGGGCGGTGCGCCATGATGGCTTCCGCAACATGGGCAGCGGCAGCTCCTAATAATACCCCGGCAACTCCAACCAGCAAAGGCACCATCTTTTCACCCCACGCTAAAATGGAATCCTGCTATAACCAGAATTGTAGCATACCCGTTCCTCCACGGCAAGGCCCGTCCCCTCAGTACAATCGAATACGGGCCTTTTCCACCAGGTGATGGGGGTAATAGGACTCCTTGGCCCTGCGGAGGCCGGGCTCTCCCAAATCCTGCTCGCGATTTACAGCCTGTACTTCCTGAGAATAATGCTGGATGAACTGTTGATTGATAAGCGGATAGAGCCCTTGAATATCGGGGTCGGCCTTCTCAATGTGCACCACCAGCGTAGCGTCGTTCAACAGCTCGCCAAGTGTGAACGCCTGTACATGGCCATCCAAACGGATCAACCCGCCCTCCACCTCGAGCGCCACGAAGTTCTGCAAAGCATCGAAAACAGCATCGCGCTCCTCCAAGAGGTCCAAGTCATCCTCACAGCGGCGCTTCATACACCACGTATGCGCAACATCCAGACACTCGCTTGCGGTCTCCGCAGTAAGTGTCTCGTAGGTATAGTCACCGTAGGTACGCATAAAATTATTGATATGGTTACGTTTGGCGCTGTACTTACGTCCGGCAAGCGTCGCCAGTGCTTCCCGCTCATAGACGTAATCGAAATGATCACGGGTCATCTCCACCGAAAACTCCGGGGTCTCTGCGATCTCCGCAATGAGGCGCGTGTCCGCCCGCTCGATCCGCGGCATCGCCACCCCTTTCGCCTCGCGGATCCACTGTAACAAAAGGCGGGTGACTTCCAGTCGAGAAGCTGGCCCCACGGGTGGCAGTGCATAGGCTTCACCGGCATCATCGCCACAGAGGAAGAGCAGCCAATCCTTATAGAGGCTCCACTGAACCCGATAATGGTCGCGCCAGATGAAGAGGTTAGTAAAGGTCAGTTCAGACGTGTCGGGTTGATAGTGCCACAGCAAGTCATGCACCCGCTGGCGATCTTCCAAAGCGAGCGGCTTGAAATCTGGGAACTTCGGTGTCGATGTCATTCATACTCCTTGTACATGGATATCTAAGGCTGTGATTGTGGAGTTTTACTCCACAATCACAGCCACGCTTTCTAGTGTTGAACCAACAGTGAAGTCATTACTTCAGCATATAGAGAATGCCGATCGTCCCCGGCCCGCAGTGGCTGGAGATCACGGCACCCGCGCGCGTGATCAAAATTTCCTCAATGGGTGCCAGCTTTGCAAGCTCCCCACACAAGAAAGCTGCATCGTCGGCACACCCGGAGTGCGTGACAAAGACCCGTTGTAAATCGACTTCCGGAAGATGCTCTTGAAAATCCACGAGCATCGACTCCAGCGCGCGCTTGCGTGTGCCCCGGACCTTGTCCTTGACGCCCAACGTCCCATCGGGGCGTGCAGAAATCACGGGGCGGATCTTCAACACTCCCCCCACAAGGCTCTGCAAAGCCGTGCAGCGTCCTCCCATATAAAGATACTTGAGCGTATCGAGAGCAAAGGACATTTGCACCTTGGGGATCGCCTCGGTAAGCGCCCGCTCGATCTCCTTCGCGTTCTTTCCCTGATCCCGCAGATCGGCTGCCTTCAGCGCCAATAGCCCCAATCCGGTGGAAAGATTAAGCGAGTCGACGACCCGAACCTTGCCCTCCTCAAAGGTCTGCGCCGCATTCCTGCCATTCATCACACTGGCGGACAGGCGCGAGGAAATGCCGATGTAAACGGTCTCTCCGGGCAGGCCAAACACCTGCATGAATTCTGCAACCGAAGGGGCCGCCGTTTTAGGAAGTTCGTTAGACGTCTCGGCAAACTCAAACAGCCTCTCCGGCGTCACAGCAAAGTCGTCCTTGAGGCTATGCTCTCCTAAATGAACCCACAACGGAACGACATGAATATGATGACGCTCCACCAGCTCAGGACCCAAGTCCGCAGTGCTATCGGTTACGATGTTAACCATAAATCACCACCTACATAACAAAAGGATTTTAACACCAAGACCCGCAGGAGACAAGACTTTTACCGGTCGATCCCCAGCAGGCCTGCAAGCCCAACCTTCATCATATTCAAGAGCCGGAACGGAATCGGGCCTACGGGAACGTCTAGCTCGGATTTGTCACAGACCGTCGAGGTGTTGGCCGCGTCAATCTGGGGTTTCAGACGCAGCAGGGCCCGCTCGAACTCAGCGCCCTCCAGGTGAGCCATCAGCGCCTCGATCTCCCGCATCAACGCCCGCGCATCCACAATGCGTGAGGCAACCTCCTGCGCCTTCGCCTGGCTGATCAACCCGCAGTCCCGTTTGAGCTGATTGAGCCGGGATCCCGCTTCATAGGTGACCTCCGCCAGCGTATCACGATCCATCCAGCGCGTCTCGTAGGAGAGAATGTGCTTCCACGTGGGCTGCAGTAGTAACTGGCGGTGATCCTCCAGCGTAAAAGCGTGGCGCAGATAGCCATAGGAATCAGGGTTCTCATAGGCCAGACTCCCCGGATCAAGGAAGGGGGCCAGCGGCGAGGTGAAGGGAATCAGCCGCCCGTCGTCAAAGCGCGAGAGAAGCTCACAGCAGTAGTCTATCGTCTCCAACGCCGACTCCGGCGTCTGTCGGGAAAGTCCCATCAGGAAGAAGAGGTCGAAACGGCGCGCCCCCACTGCCAGAGCCGCCTCGACGGTCTGCGCAATCGCCTCGGTAGCATAGATATCCTTGCCCGAGGCCCGGCGCACCTCCGGATCATGAGATTCGGGGGAGAACTCCACATAGAAATTCGGGAGCGCAGCGGCCAGCTCCTCCATATAGGCACGATCCACCGGGCCGAAGAATTCCACGATGACCGCGCCCGAGAAGCCCTGCACGGCGCGAAAGAACCGCCGCGTATACGCCATCCCCGCCTGGCGCAAATCCCCCAGCAGAAAGACCGGCGCGCGGCTCAACGATCCCATCCGCCGCACGTCCTCCGCCAGCCGCTCAGGCGAACGATACGCAGGGGACGTACGCCCGTACATCGCCCGCGTTGCGGAAGCAGAGCCGCCGCAGATCGCACAGTTGCGCGTGCACCCTTTCACCGTCAGCGATGCCATAATCGGGTAATCCAGCCAATGCATGAACGGCATATAGTTCAACAGGTCCCGATCCCGGACCACCGAACGGACCATCGGGAAATAATCCAGCGTCAGAGCATCCAGATCCGCCGGTACATACCCCTGCGGATTGACATGCACCCCACCCCGGACATCCTTCCAGGTGAGATTCGGGACATCCAGCGGCGCCGTCCCCGCAAGGATGTGCTGCATCAGCCGGTGCAGAGGCTCCTCTGTGGAATCGCCCCGCAGCACGTAATCGACGTAGGGAGAGCGGATCAGCTCCTCGTGAAAGTAGGTAGCCGAGTACCCCCCTGCAATTACCGGCACATCGGGATGGTGCTTCTTCACCAGCGCTGCCACCTCGAGTGCGCCGTGAGCATGGGGCAGCCAGTGCAGATCGATCCCAAAAGCCCGTGCCCGCATCCCGGCAATCGCCTTCTCGACGTCGAACCGCGCCGAATGCACCATCCGTGCCGCCAGGTTGACAATGCGAGTGCGCAGCCCCTGGTGCTGCAAATACGCCATCATGGTGGCAAAGCCTACGGGGTACATATCGAAAACGGGCGTCGAGGGGATGAGATCGGAGATCGGTCCCCAAAGCGTAGCTCGTTCGCGGAAGTCATAGACACTCGGCGCATGTAGAAAAATTAGATCGTTCACCTAACCAGATTCCATCCGTAAGTTTACAGTCCAAGAAAATCATTATAACACAGGCAGGCCAGCCCCCCTTGTTCAAACGCCAAGATGCGTTACAATAGTACTCCCGAGGAGGATTGAAAATACGCCATGACGACAAAATATATCTTTGTAACGGGGGGCGTGGTCAGCTCTCTCGGGAAAGGCATCACCGCAGCTTCGCTGGGGCGACTGCTCAAAGCCCGAGGGCTGCGCGTCTCCATCCAGAAGCTGGACCCCTACCACAATGTAGACCCGGGGACGATGGCTCCTTATCAACACGGGGAGGTCTTCGTCACCGAAGACGGCGCAGAAACCGACCTGGACCTGGGACACTATGAACGCTTCATCGATGAGAACCTGACCCAGATCAACAACATGACCTCCGGGCAGGTCTACAGCGAGGTCATTGCCAAAGAGCGCAAAGGCGATTACCTGGGGGGCACCATTCAAACCATCCCCCACATCACCAATGAGATCAAGCGCCGCATTATCCTTGCCGCACAACGTCTCGAGGCTGACGTCTCCCTGGTCGAAATCGGCGGAACGGTAGGTGACATCGAAGGACAGCCCTTCTTGGAAGCCATCCGCCAGATGCGCAAGGATGTAGGACGGAACAACGTCCTCTACATCCACATCACCTTGCTTCCCTACCTGAGCGCCAGCAAGGAGTTGAAGACCAAGCCCACACAGCACAGCGTGCGTGAGCTGCGTGGCACGGGGATCCAGCCGGATATCATCGGGCTGCGTGCGGATTATCCCATAGACGACGGACTGCGCGATAAGGTTTCTCTCTTCTGCGATGTAGAGCCGCGTGCCGTCATCCCCATCGTGACGGCATCCAATATTTACGAGGTTCCCTTGCTCCTGGAAGAGACCGGGCTGGGCGATCTGGTCGTGGAAATGTTAGGGCTGCAAACCCAGGTGCATCCTCCTCACCTGGAAGATTGGAAAGAGGCGGTAGCCCGCATGAAAGAAGAGAAACCTCCCGTGCGCATTGCGCTGGTGGGCAAATACGTCGCCCTGCATGATGCCTACATGAGCGTACGCGAATCGCTGATCCACGCTTCGCTGCATTACGGACGTGATGTCCAGATCGACTGGATCAACAGCGAGGAATTGGAGCACGGCCAGGGACTCGAGCGGCTGGCAGAGGTAGACGGCATCGTCGTGCCCGGCGGCTTCGGCTACCGGGGGATCGAGGGAAAGATCGTTGCCGCGCGCTACGCCCGCGAGCATCAGGTCCCCTATTTAGGGTTGTGCCTGGGCATGCAGGTCATGTGCATCGAATTTGCCCGCCATATTCTGGGAAGCGACGAGCCCAACAGTGAGGAATTCGCCCCCGGCACCAAATACCCCATCATTTCGCTGATGCCCGACCAGCACGCCATCACGGAGATGGGCGGAACCATGCGCTTGGGCGCTTACCCCTGCGTGCTCCAGTCGGGGACGCATGCCCGTGCGGCCTATGGCGTCGCAGAAGTCCAGGAGCGCCACCGCCACCGCTTCGAATTCAATAACGCCTACCGCGACCTGTTCAACAAGGCGGGGATGGCCTTCAGTGGACTTTCTCCCAACGAACGTCTGGTGGAGATTGCAGAGCTCAAAGATCACCCCTGGATGGTAGGAACGCAGTTCCATCCGGAGTTCAAGAGCCGTCCGCACCGCGCCCACCCGCTCTTCTGCGGGCTTATCGAGGCTGCCATCCAACACCAAAAAAAACGTAACGACACCGAGGAATAGCCCTTGATGAAGACCCTAAAGGTCAAAAGCCTTTAGGGTCTTTCTATCAGCAAAACCCCCTGACCGTTATCCCTGTGAAAAGCCAGGGCACACTGCTTCTCCGCAGGCGTACAGCCCAAAAGGAGTTTGATCTCCGAATCGCGTTTGACCCGATCGACCGTACAAAAGGCGGCCGTTACGGTTCGTCCGGGGAGGCTGCCTACCCAAACGTCGATGCCGGCGCCATCCATGGAGCAGGTGTTACAAAGATAGCCGTAATCCAGAGGGTAGCGCACTGCCGGATAGCGAGGATGGAAACTTCCTGCGGGGCGATCAATCACAACCTCGCTCTCAGCGACCAGGGCATCCAACATCTGCCAGAAGTCTTGGGGTTCTTTGTCCATCAGCAGTCCTCAAGTTCACAAAAGGTCCAATAAGGTCTTTCAAGCATCCCATACACGGGGTAGGATCTCTTGCAACTGTGCAAAATCAGTGATCGCAAAGTCAACAGGAACCGACAACGGGTCATCTCCGAAGAAACAGGTGCGCAGCGCAGCCGCCTGCGCCGCCAGCATATCGATCTCCCGATCTCCAATCGCCAGCGTGGCCTGCCGATCCAGGTGATGGCGCTGAATCAGCACCTCGAAGGTCGCCGGGTCCGGCTTGCGCGGATGCTCGTCATCGGCGGTAATCCAATCGGTGAAGTAGTTGCTCATGCCATGCGCGCGCAGCAGATCGAGAAGCGAGTCACGGCGGCGATGCGTGATCACAAAGTTCTGTCCATCATGGTCGCAGACCCAGGCACAGAGATCGACTACACCGGGGAAAGGTTCCTGAGCCTCGGAGGAAACGGCAGCATAACACGCCTTGAAATCCTCGTGGAGACGGGCCTTCTCAAGGCCGAGATCCTGAGACAGCACCGTCATGCAGTGGTCGGTCGAGCGCCGACATAATTGCAAGATACGCTCCTGGGAGACAGAATGCCCCCATGCCTGCAATACGCGTTGAAAAGAACGCGCCACAGCCGGATAGGTATCGAACAGCGTTCCCCCGGCATCCCAAACCAACGAGCGAATCATGGATACCTCCCCCAGGAGCTTCTGCAAAACGACGCCAGGTCAAAAGCCCCCTGGCGTCGCTGCAGCTTACCGATCACACCCTGACAGTCCGGGGCGTGCCTAGAATCCCTCCAACTTGCTGAGATCGACAATCCCCTTCGTCAATCCGGCAATGCGCGCCAGGAGTGCCAGGCGTGCCTGACGCAACGCCGGGTCCTCCGCCATCACCATGATATCCACGAAGAAGCGCTCGATAACGGGCACCAGCGCCTGCACCAGCGTGAGCAGCTCATTCACACTGCTCTCCGGCGAAAGCTTCTTCTCCGCCTCGGCCCATGCGGTGTAGAGTGCCTGCTCTGCCGGTTCTTGCAGCAGCACGGGATCGAGCTCCGCAACAGCCTGACCGCGAATAATCCGCACGCAGCGCGCGTAGTTATCCAGCGTATGCGCCCAATCCTCACGCGCCAGCCAGCCGCGCAACTGCTCAACCGCGACCTGAGCGCCGAAGGGATCATCCCCCCGCTCGGCCAGGACAGCCTCGACCGCGTCATACGCAAACCCTTCCTCCCGCAGCGAGACCTGAATTCGACCCAACACAAAGCTAAAGGCCGCATCCAACGCCTCCGGTGAGGCTTTGACCGGCAACCGCCGCGCGGCCTCCGCCAATCCCTCCCGGACGGAGAACGGAATCTTGTGTTCCAACAGGATCTGCACCAACCCTAAAGCTGCGCGGCGCAGCCCATATGGATCGGAGGAGCCGGTAGGAGCCAGCCCTACGGCAAAGAGACCCGCCAGGCTGTCCAGGCGGTCCGCCAGCGCCAACGCAACGCCAGGCCGGGTCGCAGGCAGTGCGTCCCCGGCAAAGCGCGGCAGATAGTGCTCGGACAGTGCTACCGCCACGCTCTCCGGCTCCCCGGAAACCCGCGCATATTCGCGTCCCATCACACCCTGCAGGCTGGTCATCTCCACTACCATCTGCGTCGCCAGGTCGGCCTTTGCCAGATGTGCCGCACGGCCTAACGTCTCAAGATCCAGCGGCGAGAGTTTCAGGCGCAGCCCAATCCAGGGAGCCAGTGCCTCCAGGCGCTCGGTCTTATCCAACATGGAGCCTAACTGCTC
>JAVEWB010000310.1:0-3490 GCA_034004765.1 Anaerolineae bacterium | reverse complement strand
CATCGCACTGCCGGACGGCATCACACACTACGAGTTGGGGGGACCACCCTCCGGACAGCCGGTCGTGCTGGTCCACGGATTCTCCGTCCCCTACTACATCTGGGACCCCACCTTCGCAGCACTGACGGAAAACGGCTTCCGCGTGCTGCGCTACGACCTGTACGGGCGCGGCTATTCCGACAGGCCCGACACACACTATGATGCCAACCTCTTCGTGCGGCAGCTTCTGCATCTGCTGACGGCGCTTCAGTTCCCTACCCCCGTTCATCTCATCGGGCTTTCGATGGGCGGCCCGATCACCGTGGCCTTTACCGACCGCTATCCTGATAAAGTGGGGAAACTCTGCCTGATCGACCCGGCAGGCTTTCCGACGAAACGCTCACTGGGGGATCGGCTGCTCGCCCTCCCCCTGGTTTGGGAATGGGCTATCGATCATTTTGGAGAGAAGCTCCTGATCTCTAACCTGCTCACCGACTTCTACAAACCGGAAGACTTTCCGGAATACCAGGCACTGTTCCGCGAGCAGATGAGCTATCAGGGATTCAGAGGCGCGCTGCTCTCTACCCTCCGCAGCGGCATTATCCATAACATGGTGGACTGCTATACCCGCGTAGGCGCGCAGCAGCGTGCGATCCTTTTATTGTGGGGCTGTCAGGATCAAGTGGTCCCCTTTGCCCTCAATGAAAAGGTGAGAAGCACGCTTCCCAATGCCAAATTCTACCCCATACCGGATGCCGGGCATATTCCACACTACGAACGCCCCGATATGGTCAATCCTATCCTGACTGATTTTTTAGAAGAAAGGACACCCGCATGAACCCGACCATCGATACATTCTGGACTGCCTACCTGAACAGCCTCCCCGAGGGCACGCCACTTCCCCAAAAAGGCTACGAAGCCTGGGGGTTCGGTAGAACGCCGGAACTGGCAAGCCGCCTGGGCGCGCTGGTGGTACAGGGCACCAAGACGGCCACCACCAGCCTCTTTTGGTGCTACGAAGCAGAGAACGAGCCTCTGCCCGAACCGGGGGATCTCAGCCTCATCATCGATGGCGACGGTGAACCCTTGTGCATCATCGAGACCACTGAGGTCGTCGTCAAACCCTTCAACGAGGTCGATGCCGACTTTGCCTGGGATGAAGGTGAGGGAGATCGCTCCCTCGCTTACTGGCGGGAGGTCCACTGGGAGGTCTTTGCAGAAGACTGTGCCGATCTGGGACGGGAACCGATAGAGACCATGCTCGTGGTCTGTGAGCGTTTTCGAAAACTTTACCCATCAACAACTCCGCCTGCTCATGGGTAATCCTCGCAAAAATTTTAGGGTTTTTCTCAGGATTTAGGGTTTGACAAACCGAAATTCTAACATATCATAGTAATAAGGTTAGGGGCATAAACTATTCAGGATCGCTGAAAGCCTTTCCCTGGCTAAGCTCACCACATAAATCACGTGGTCAGTTCTTATGCCTTAAACATTGTAGCATTGTTGTGACATGGTCTAATAACCATTACACACTAAGTCCTTAGCAAGGAGAAAGTGATGAAAGAAACTATTCTGCTGATCGAGGATGACGAGGCATTGGCCCAATTGGTACAATTACTTCTGGAAAGGGCAGGATACGATGTCCTGGCCGCCGGTAACGGAGAAGCCGGCCTGGAAGTTGCTCGCGAGAGTCCACCCGACCTGGTATTGTTGGACATCCTCATGCCCGACATGGATGGTTGGCACGTCTATGAAGCGCTGCGCGCCATCACCGATGTACCCGTCATGTTCCTGACCGCTTTGGGAGACGAACACAACATCACCTACGGGTTAGGACTGGGGGCAGATGACTACATCGTGAAGCCCTTCGGCTACAAAGAGCTGGTGACACGTGTAAAAGCAGCCCTGGCCCGTGCCCGACGCGTCCAGGGCAAGCAAACGATCTTCCAGGCAGGCAATCTCTGGGTCAATCAGGATACCCATGAGGTCAAGGTCAACAATCAGGTTGTCTCCCTGACTCCCACCGAGTTCAAACTGCTCTCCGCGCTCATCCAGGATGCCGGGCGCACGGTCAGCCATGATACGCTGCTGCGGCGTGTCTGGGGCCCTGAATACGCCAACCGTAGGGATTACCTGAAGCTCTATATCTGGTATCTCCGGCAGAAGATCGAAATCGATCCGCGGGATCCGCAGTACATTGTGAGCGAGCGAGGGCAAGGGTACCGCCTGATCGTAGATACCGGGGAACTCGAAGGCACCGCCGAGGCTTAGGATATGCACGTGGCACCCCTGCTTCAAAAAAGCAGTTGGCAATTCGACCCGCTTTCTGCCCTAATTGGAGCAGTAGCAGCCGGGGTCATCGCCTTCTTCCTTTATCAAAATCGGAAAGCGCTGCAGCAGCTTGCCCAAAAGCTCTGGGAACCTGTTGCCCGGATGCGCCGTAAGCTGCAAAGCAGCACCGAGGAAAAATATCTATCCGCACTGCAGGAGGCCTTGCGGGGCCTCCTGCTTTTTACGCCACAAAACCCACAGGCGATCTTCGTCCCGCCGGCTATCCTTGCGCCTACCCCCATCCCTGCCGTCCTGGCCGAAGAAACTCCCCTACAGGGACAGGAGCCGGTCGACTTTCACCATCTGCTGGACGGTCACTCCCGTCTGATTTTAACCGGCGTACAGGGCACAGGGCGTACCATCTCCCTGGCCATGCTTGTTTGGGAAATCGCCAAGGTGACGGAAACAGGACAGCCTTATCAGCGATTCCCGCTATGGATCGACCTGACACAGGTACAGCCGGAGACTCCACCCACGATCGAGGCGTTGGCGAATCTCGCCGTTCAATTCTTCCCCCAGGCCTATCCTAAATGGATCATCACTCAGCTACAGACTTCCCCGTCCCTGATCCTGGCCGACAATTGGGACAGAGTCTCAGCAGAAAGCCGACAGGCTGTCGCTGCGTGGATTGGAACACTCGCCGGGATGCTCCCGGAAAGCGCCTGGGTCGCTGCAACGGATGTCGAAGGATATGGCCCGTTGGTAGAAGCCGGCTTCATGCCGGTGACGATGACCCCAGCCGGAGGACGTCATGCTGCCGAGACGCTTTACAGAGGCTGGGCAAGCCTGGTGCCGCCAAAAACCGTTGAAGCAGAAGAGGACGCCCTGAACACCCTGATCTGGGCAGCAGAAGCCAATGAGGGGCTGCCCGAACTCACGCTGCGCACCCTGCATTATCTGCGCACAGGCGACTACCCCAATCGCCCCGTCGAGGTCATGGAAGCGCTATTGCAAAGCTACCTCCCCGTCCCCGCACTTGGAGAAGAGCAGGCTGAGGTCGCACAGCAAGCCCATGATCTGGCCCTGACCACCCTTCTGCAGGTCGCCAAAACAGCCTTCCTGGAAGGCCGTGCTTTCTCCAAGCAGGAACTACAGGAATTTGTCACCTCCATCCTGCCGCCTGAAGAAGGCCGCCCGCCGAAGCTCGAAGGAGAGCTGCGCAAACTGCTTCAGAATACCC